>CAOJZE010000102.1 GCA_948466095.1 uncultured Clostridium sp. | reverse complement strand
GAAACCAGGTATTTCATTAGGTACAGGAAGAGGCAATTTGCAAATACCAAATGAAATTATAGAAAAATGGCATAAAATGAGACAAGAGGGACAGGTCTCAAGTGTCTTATTGTAATAAAAAGAATGTCCCAATTATAAAAATAGGAGACAAGAACCCCTTTTCTATTGTCTCAAAAAAGGAGAAGAGCATGAAAGAACAAAAAATAGCAACTCGTGAGAGTTATGGCAAGACATTAGTAGAATTAGGAAAAGAAAATGAAAAAATTGTAGTACTAGATGCAGATTTAGCAGGTGCTACCAAAACTAATTTATTTGCAAAAGAATATCCAGAACGATTCTTTGATATGGGAATAGCAGAAGCTAATATGTTAGCAACAGCAGCAGGCTTAGCAACTTGTGGCAAAATTCCATATGCTAGTACATTTGCTGTTTTTGCAGCAGGTAGAGGATATGACCAAATTAGAAATAGTATTTGCTATCCCAAATTAAATGTAAAAGTATGTGCTACTCATGCAGGAATTACGGTAGGAGAAGATGGAGCAACGCATCAAATGTTAGAAGATATTTCTTTAATGAGAACATTACCAAATATGACAGTCATTTCGCCATCTGATGATACCCAAGCAAAATGGGTTATTAGAGAAATTAGTAAAATAAATGGACCAGTTTATGTTAGATTAGCAAGACTAGCAACACCAATTATTTATGAAGAAAATCAAAAATTTGAAATAGGAAAAGCCATTCAAATGGGAGAAGGAACCGACGGAACAGTATTTGCCACAGGAGTAACGGTAGCAGAAGCGATTAAGGCACAAGAACAATTGAAAACACAAGGAATTGACATTAGAGTGGTAGATGTTCATACGATTAAGCCAATAGATAAAGATAAGATTATTCAATGTGCAAAAGAAACGAAAAAATTAGTATCAGTAGAAGACCATAGTGTGATTGGCGGATTAGGTTCAGCGATTAGTGAGATTTTAACAGAGGAGTATCCAACTAAATTAGAAAGAATGGGAATGCAAGATACCTTTGGAAAATCTGGCAAAGCAGAAGAATTAATGGAATATTTTGGATTAACAGCAAAATCCATTGTAGAAAAATTTTTAAAATAATTTTGAATCGAGATGATTTTGGGGATGATTTTGGGGACGGAGGAAAAAATCATGATTAGTTTGGATTTGATTTTTTAAGTAGTAATCTATATTATTTTTTACATCTTGTGTGTCGCAACCAACTAAATAGAAATCTTTGTAGGTTGCTCCAATCGCACTCGCATATGCTCGTTTGGTCGCTTACGCGATGTTGCAAAATAATATAGATTACTACTTGAATTATCATATTTACAATGTAGCATGATTTTTTCCTCCGTCCCTAAAATCATGCTAAAGATAGAAAATGTAAAAAACCAACATTTTCTATCTTTTTTTGCTAAAAAAGTATTGCAAAAAAACCACTTTATTGTTATGATTAAGAAGAAAGAATAGAAAAGTTTGAGGATGGGTACTTTGTGCCTGTCCCAAACTACCCAACAGGAATAAGGAGAAACTAGAAAATGATAGAATTTAGAAATGTAGTAAAGACATATGATACAGGAACAGAAGCGGTGAAAGCAGCTAATTTTGTAATTGATAAAGGAGAATTTGCATTTTTAGTAGTAACATCAGGAAGTGGAAAATCAACTCTTATCAAATTGATATTAAAAGAAGAAGAGCCAACGTCAGGAAATATTATAATTAATGGTAAAGATACGACTTTTCTAAAACCAAGTCGAGTACCTTATTTAAGAAGAAGTATGGGAGTAGTATTCCAAGATTTTAGGCTTTTACCAGATAAGACAGTTTATGACAATGTGGCTTATGCCATGTATATTGTAAGAGCGACACCAAGACATATTAGAAGACAAGTGCCAATGGTACTTTCTCTAGTTGGACTAAGTGGTAAGGCGAAAATGTATCCGCATGAATTATCAGGTGGAGAGCAACAAAGAGTTGCGTTAGCAAGAGCTTTGGTAAATAACCCATCTATGTTAATTGCTGATGAGCCAACAGGAAACTTAGACCCAGATACAGCTTGGGACATTATGAATTTATTGAATGATATTAACATGAGAGGAACAACGGTTGTAGTAGCAACACATGCCAAAGATATTGTGGACCAAATGAAAAAAAGAGTCATTCATATACGCAAGGGCGAAATAGTCAGAGATGATAAAAAAGGTGGTTATGATTGTGAAATATAACAGATTTGGATATTTAATTGGAGAAGGATTTGGAAATGTATTCAAAAATAAGAAATCGACAGGGGCATCGCTTATGATTATGTGTGCCACTATGGTTATTTTTGGAATCTTTTTAATCCTAACAGAAAATATCAATCATTTTGTACAAGAGGTTGAATCTGCACAAGGAATACAAGTTTTCATTAATAACGATGCGACCCAAGAACAAATGGATGAGATTGAGAAAAAGTTAAGAGCTTTGGATGGTGTTAGTACTACTGTGTATATCTCAAAAGAAGATGCTTTAAATCAGATGAAAGAGAAATTTGGCGATAAAAAAGATTTGTTAGCTGGTTACGAAGAAAATAACATTTTTCCAGCTTCTTATGTAGTAACCTTAACAGATTTAACAAAAAGCAAAGAGGTACAAGACCAAATTTTAACATTTGATAATATTAAGAAGATAACTAGCAAAGACGAAACAGTTAGTACATTAATTAATTTAGCCAATGGTATTAAAATTGTGACAGGAGTGATTTTAATCTTATTAATCATTATATCTGTATTCATTATTTCTAATACCATCAAGTTGACAGTTCACGCGAGAAGAAAAGAAATTTCTATTATGAAATATGTAGGGGCAACCAATGGATTTATCAGATGGCCATTTATTGTGGAAGGTATGATAATAGGCGTATTTGCTAGCATTATATCGATTACATTAGTAGGAATGGCATATAGTTTTCTAGCAAAAGAATTAGTTAACAATCCATTTATGCAACGTATTAATATGAGCCTAGTAACTTTTGGTGATATGTTTGAATCGATTATATTTGTTTATATGTTACTAGGAATTGGGATAGGAGCTATTCGGAAGTGTGATTTCGATGAGAAAATATTTAAAAGTATAAAGGAGAAAACATGCGAAAGATATTATGTGTTGTTTTAGCCTTCATCATTGGTAGTTTTAGTATCTTTTCTTGTGTACAAGCAGAGGAAATGACAGACTTACAAACACAACAAGAAGAATTACAAAATCAGATTACAAATGCTACAGGAGAATTACAAGGAGTACAAGAAGAATTATCTGAAAATCTTCAACAAGTGCAAAAATTAGATGAAAAGATACAAGCTTCACAAGCCGAGTTAGAAGAATTAGATACTAAAATTGCAGAACTACAAAAGCAAATTGATGAAGTAGAGAAAAAGCTAAAAGTAGCAGAAAAAAGATACAATCAGCAAAAAGAAATATTAGAGGTAAGACTGGTGACTATGTATGAAACCAGTGATACTCAATATTTAGATGTTATTTTAAGTTCTAGAAGTGTTTCTGATTTCTTATCCAATTATTTCCTAATTACAGAATTGACAAACTATGATACCGAATTATTAGAGGAAATGAAGGAGCAAAAAGATGAAATTGAACTAACCAAAAAGAAATTAGACCATACCAAAGAGCAATATGCGACCATTAAACAAAATCAAACGAAAACAGCCAAAATTCTAGAAAATACAAAAAGTGTAAGAGAAAATTTCATTACCAAATTATCCGAAAAAGAACAAGAAATCCAAACGCAAATTGATGAATATAATGCAAAATTCGAAGAGGTTAATAAAGAAATTTTAGCACTTGCTTTACAAGGAATTGATACACAATATATAGGAGGAGAATTGGCATGGCCAATTCCAGGATATACCAGAGTTACTTCCAAATATGGTATGAGAACCCATCCGATTACAGGGGTTTACAAATTACATACAGGAGTAGATGTAAGTGCACCAATGGGAGCAAATTTTGTAGCTGCCAATGATGGAATTGTTACCAAAGCAGGCTATAATGGAGCTTATGGTAATATGGTAATCATTGACCACGGTGGTGGTGTTTCTACTTTATATGCACATGGCTCTGAAATCATGGTGCAAGTAGGAGAGACCGTAAAACGTGGAGAGACAGTTGTTTTAAAAGTTGGTTCTACTGGCTATTCCACAGGACCACATGCTCACTTTGAGGTAAGATTAAATGGTGAAGTGACAGACCCAATACCATATATTACAAATGGTATGGTGCCAACGACACAAAATCAGAATAAAACGCAGGAGGCATCTAATCCATCAACTAATACAGAAACCAATGTAACTGAAACGAAAACGAATTAAAGAAAAATAGGAGGAACTTATGAAAAGATTAGGATTGAAAATAATAGGATTACTCATAATTGCTATCGTTTTATTCCAAAGCAATGTGCTATTGGCAGTCAATTCAGAAGAAAATAAGTTAAAGAATGAACAAAGCGCTATCAATAAAGACAAACAAGAGGCAGAAAATGAGTTAAAAGAGGTACAAGAACAAAAGTCAGAAACAGTAAAACAAGTAGAAGAATTGTCCAATCAAATTGATGAATATCAATCTCAAATTGATACATTAGATACTCAAATATCAGAATTAAATACTAAAATATCGCAATCAGAAGAAAAATTGAAAAAAGCACAAGAAGATTATACCAAACAAGAAGAATTATTAGAAGCTAGATTAGTAGCTACTTATGAAGCAGGAGAGACGTCTTATTTAGATTTCATTTTGTCTTCTGAAAGTATTACAGATTTGATTTCTAATTATTACCTAATAACAGAAGTGGCAACCAATGATACAGAATTATTGGAGAAGATTCAAAAACAAAAAGAAGAAATCGAAAAAGCAAAAAAAGAATTAGAAGTGGGAAAACAAGAATTAGCAACTTCAAAAGCTAGTAAACAGAGTGTTACCACCCAGTTACAAACTGCTAAAGGTGAGAAAAATCAACAAGTTGCTAAGTTGTCAGAAGATGAAAAACAAATTCAACAACATATAGAAGAACTTCGCACAGCAAGTAGTCAAATTGAAAAAGAAATTGTAGCAGCACAACAACGCTATGCAGCACAAATTGCAGCTTTAAATAACAAAAATAAAGGAAATGCTTCTACAACAACAGGAGGGAATGGTTCCAATAAAGGTGGAAACAGTTCAGCAAATGCGGGAGGTTCAACTAGTACAGGAGGTTCTTCTAATACAGGAAATGCTAATGTTAGTGGGAAAGGTGTGCTTCAAAGACCAGTGAGTTCAGGAGGAATTACAGCAGCTATGTATTATCCAAGTGGTGGTTATCATGGTGCATTAGATTATGGTGTGCCAATAGGAACTCCAGTTCATGCAGCAGCAGATGGTGTAGTGATTAAAACAGCAAATTTAACAAGTAGTTATGGTACTTATGTTGTAATTCAACATGCAGGAGGATTGCAAACATGGTATGCACATGGTACAAGTGGTTCTATTTGTGTGTCACCTGGACAAACTGTTTCAAGAGGACAAACAATTATGAGTTCAGGAAATAGTGGAAATTCACAAGGTCCTCATTTACATTTTGAGGTAAGAGTTGCTCCTTATACATATGGTGGTTGTAGAGTAGATCCACGTAATTATTTTTAAATAAAATACATATAATCAATAGAGGGCGGAAAAAATCCGCCCATTGATGTTAATAAAATTCAATCAAACATCGGAGGTTAAGAATGGAAGAAAAGAAAAGATTTAAAATTTATAAGATTATCATGCTAATTATATTGGTATCATTCATCACGTTTTTGTGCACATCCATAGGAATGTATCAATATTTTATCCATCAAGAAACAGCCAACCAATCTATATTTAAAAGTACATTTGCTTCTTCTGATATAGATAAAACACTCAGTAAATATAAATCTATTATTGACAAATATTATTTAGGTGAAATTGATGAAAACAAATTAAAAGAGGGAGCAATTAAAGGCTACATTGAAGGATTGGAAGACCCTTATACAGAGTATATATCCAAAGAAGACATGCAAGATTATTTAGATGATACGATGGGGAATTTTGTTGGAATTGGTATTTATATGGTGAAAAACACAGAAGCTAATAAAATACAAGTATTGGCGCCAATCAAAAATAGTCCAGCAGAAAAAGCAGGCATATTACCAGGAGATTTAATCTTAACAGTAGATGATGTCCAATATACAGCAGAGGATATGTCAGTAGCATCCAATAAAATCAAAGGAGAAGAAGGTTCAAAAGTAAAAGTTGAAATTTTAAGAGGGACGGAAACCAAAACTTTTGAATTAAAAAGAGAAAACATCAAAGTCAATCCAGTAGAAGGGAAAGTATTAGGCAATCAAATTGGGTATATTGAATTTTCTTCTTTTGATGAAGGAACAGCAGAAGATTTTAAAGTAGAATATGAAAAACTACAAAAACAAGGGATTCAATCTTTAATCATTGACTTAAGAAATAATGGTGGAGGAATTGTAGACGAAGCACTAAAAATAGCAGATTTTATAACAGAAAAAGGCTCTAACCTATTATATGAAGTCGATAAAAACAATAAAGAGGAAGTCAAAAAATCCGAAAAAGACCCCATTATCCATTTACCAATTGTTATTTTAACCAACGAAAATACAGCAAGTTCCTCTGAAATATTGGCTGGAGCCTTATTAGTTTTTTGAATTGCAATAATTTGTGGTTGGTTGTGATTTGGTAATTTTGTTTTTTTTGTATTATTTTGTTTTGGTGTG
>CAOJZE010000101.1 GCA_948466095.1 uncultured Clostridium sp. | reverse complement strand
ATAATTTATAAGAGTAGGCAAAATAGATAAATCACTAGAATAATTTGCACAGGTATAATTTACATTAAAACCATAACAAGTATAGCGAGAAGGTGTAAAACCATCTTTTCTTATACGATCTAAACCAGAACGCATTTTCTTTCCACATTTATGGCAAGTTGCTATACCAGATAAAATGTGAACTTTGGTACTTTTTCTTTGATAATTCTTATCACCTCTATAATTATTTTGAATAATTTGTGCGACTCTTTCAAATTGTTCTTTATTAATAATAGCTTGATGATTATTTTCTACAACAACCCATTCGCTTTTATCTTTCCATCTACGAGTTTTTCTAGTTTTTGTATTATATCTATATGTACCAATATAAAAAGGATTTGTAAGTATGCTCCCAACTGTGCGAGGGGTCCAGGTACCATTTCTTTTGGTTGGTATTTTTTCAATATTTAATTTTTTAGCAAGTTTTGTGGTAGATTTTATAATTTCATATTGGTCAAAGATATACTGTACTGTTTTAGCTTCTGCATCACATGGTCTTGGAAATTTAGTTTCTATATCCCATTCATATCCAAGAGGAATAGTTGCACCATTCCATAAGCCCTTTTGAGCACGAGAAATCATAACAGAGAAAACACGTTCTCCAGTAAGTTTCCTTTCAAGTTCAGCAAATACTAATATTATTTTTAGCATTGCTTCTCCCATAGCTGTAGATGTATCAAATTGTTCATTTCGAGAAATAAATGTTACATTATATTTTTTTAATTCATCATACATTTCAGAGAAATCCCTTAAATTTCTACTAATACGATCTATTTTCCATACAATTAAGTGTGTAAATTCTCCCATTTTTATTCTATTCATCATATCTTGATATGCAGGTCTATCGGTTGTACCACCAGAATAACCCGCATCCTCAAATATTTCAAAATCATCAATTCCTAATACATATTTTGTATAATTTGTTAAATCACTTCTTTGTAAGGGCAAAGAATCTTTATCGATTTGATGGGTAGTGGATACCCTTACATATAAAGCTGACTTTTTATTTTTTTCCACAATAAAAACCTCCATTTTCTTATAATAAATTTTTAATTTACTATTGAAAATGAAGTTACTTTAAGATATAATAACAAAGTATTCACTTTCAATAGTGTTTACGTTCTGGATAGTGTGTGACGTTCCGCAAAAAATGTAACACATTATCCTTTTTTATTTTAATTATATTCTTTCTTTAGTTTTTTAATAATATTTAAATATATTTCATCATCTTCTAATAATTTAGAAGCAACAGTAAAATCATTAGTAGTTTTTTTATTACACCACCATTTAGCATCATCAATAGTATCTATGGACATGAAAAGTGCATTAGTTATATCATCAGCAGTGTCTGATGCAATAATATGATCTCTAATTCCCCAGCATAAATATTTAGCAAATCTATCACAGAATTTATCTACCAAATCAGTTGCAAATTCTTGTTGTGTTTCTGTACCTTCGTTCCAAAGAGGAGATGGATTCATAGCATTAGCAAGTTCTTCTCTTTTAGTCATTTTATGTATTCGTTTTGATATTTCTTTTTGTGAATAATTATCAAATTTATTATTGCTTGTTTCTATATTTATACTATTTAAAGTATGTTGTATTATTGGTTCTTCTTCTCTGTCTTTATAAGATGTTTCTTGAGAATACACATTGAGTGTAGTATCTTTTTCTTTGTATATTCCAATACCTAGCTGAATACAATCATAAATCCAACCAATAAAGAAAAGACCACCTGTAAATAAATATAAGATACCCATTGGTATTTTCTTTTCATAAAATTTATGAATTCCTATATAACCTAAAAATAAACATAAAATAAAATCTGTTTTTTTATTCATTATTCATAGTCCTTTCATTAATAAATTATTTAAAAGCACTCTTATTTTCAACTTTTATGACTTTCCCAATCATTTGAAAACTTTTACTATTTAGTTCTTCTTTGGTAAATTTCAAAATAGGGTAGTATACATTCATGGCGTGAAATTCAATAGTATTATTAGTATCAGTAACTTTTCTGATATATTCTACATTATCTAATCTAAATAAAATGGTTTGTCCATTTTCATAGTTAGAAGTTTTTTGAATGAAAGCGATATCTCCAACATCAAGAAGTGGAAACATAGAAGAGTCAACAGCTGGATATTGAAAAGTTCCATTATTTGTTCTAGCTTCATCAGGAGTTCTTTCCATTGGTACATCAAATCCCATAATCCAAGCTTCATCTACATTTAAAATCTTACATAGTATATAGATATTATCTTGTCTAGCAAAAGCTTTACCTTTTAAATATTTATTTATTAATGATTGAGAGATTGTCTTAGAAAAAGTTTTTGTTTTTTCTGATAATTCTATTTGATTTATATTATTTAATTGCATAGCGATTGCTAATCTATTTGCAAATCTATTATTATCCATAATAACCCCTCCTTAACATCAATTATAATATCAAAAAAATGAAATAAAATCAATACTTTTGAAAAAAATAATAAAAAAATGAAAAAAATTCATAAAAAGTATTGACAATGATTTTTTGTTGATATATTATAATGACACAATATGAATTAAATTCATAAAAACAAGGAGGTGATAAAATGTTGAATTTAGATTATTCCTTTTTAAGAGGAAAAATAAGAACATACTTTGGAAATGAATCTAATTTTGTTAAAGAATTGCAAAATAGAGGTGTTGAAATGAGTGCAGGTAGTTTTTCTAATAAGATAAATAATAAATCCTACTTTAATCAGGCTGAAATAGTAGAAATTTGTAATTTATTAGGAATTCCAATCAAAGAGGCTTCTACATATTTTTTTGCAGAAAAATATGAATTAAATTCATAAAAGGAGGAAAAAATGAAAAAAATTAAAATGCGGAACGTCACACAAAGAAGGAGGAAAAACAAATGTCAACAGAAAGAGAAAAGGCAATCTGGAAAGAACTTGCAAAGGATGGAATACATAATGAAAAAGAACTTGATGAAGCTATAAGAAATATGAAACCTTTAAATATTGGAGGTTTTATAAATAAATTGGAGGAGGTGTGCAGCAGTGAGAAAAATTAACAAGAAGAAACTAATTGTCAGAATTTTAGAATTGTTAGTAATTATAGCAACAATTATATTAACACCAATGGCGATAAAATATGCAACTGCAGTAAGAGGTTACGAAGCGGTTGGTGGAGAATATTTAATACCATTATTAGCTTTATGCATCATTTTAATTATAGAAACAATCTATGAAGTAACTGAAGATGAAAAAATTGATAGAAAGAAATAGAAAAGTAAATGGAGGAGAATAAGAATGGAATTGAAAAATAGTATTTTAGAAAAAATAACAGAATTATGTAGTCTACTAAGCAAAATTGATAAGTATTGGACAAAAGCAGAAATTACAAAATCAATAAAAGAATATAATTCAATGGAATTAGATGTAAGAGTATATACATTTTTAGAAGAAGATGGAGAAGATGAAAAAAGGCTTGCATATATTGTAAAAGAAAAAATAAATCTAATGGAATCGACTGTTGAACAAGATTTGAATTACTTATTAGAAGATGTGAAAAAATTAGTTGTTTCAAAAGAAGAGGAGGAAGCAAAATGCCAAACAAATTAGATAAATGCTATTACTGGCACATTGTTACATTAGCAATAATGAAATATAAATTGAAAAGATTAGGAGGAAACTATAATGGCTAAACATTCAGCTAATGACATAGAACTAGATAATAAATATGGAAAGATAATATCTAGACAAGGAGTAAGGTTGGTTTATTTAGAGGATCGTGTAAAAGAATTAGAAGATAAACTAGTACAGGAAAGAGTAAATCGTATAGAAGATTTGCAGGCACTAAGATATATCGCAGAATCTAACATAGACAATAACCAACAAAACATATTGAAAGCAATTGCAGGAATTACTGCGGAAACATTAGAGCAAATAACTGGAGGAATTATACAAAATAAAAAAGAGAAGAATTTTTATATCGACCAAGACACATAAACTCTACTCTTTAGAGTATTTAAGAAATACCCATATATTTATTTTATCAAATATATGTTTTATTGTCAAGAATTACAAAGGAAGGAGTGTAAAAGTATGTGAATAGGAAAAACAAAATTGATTTAGAAAAACAGCTCTCTGAATTCTATTCTACATTAGACTACAAGCCTATCTCTGCAAATGCTATTTCAATATACTTAGTATTACTGGAGATAGCTCGCAAGACTGACTGGCTTTGTGAGTTTAAAGTAACCAATACTATTCTAATGAGCAAAGTTAAAGGATTAAACATATCTTCATTACAAAGGGCAAGAAATGAACTGCTTAATAATGAATATATTTCATACAAGAAGCGGTGTAAATCAGAATGATGCTTCTACATATAGTATAACAAAATTGTATTTTGAACAAGCGAGTGAACAACCGAACGCACAAGCAAAAGGACAAGCAGACGAATACATTATAACTAAACTAAACTTATTATTTAATTATATTTATGAAGAGGGAAACGGAAAAGAAATCGGACTAAAACAAAAGGACAAGGAACCACTAATAACACTATTGAAAAGGCTAGAAATGTATTGTAGTACCAGTGAAATATATAAGCTTATGCCAGAGGAGAGGGTACTAGATGAAAAAATAATGTTTTGGGCATTAAAGGAAATATATTTAAGTCCACACAGAGTTTATTTGAATAATCTCAAAAGGGATAAATTCACACTAAAATATTACAAAACCAAAAAATACATAATGGAAAAACCAGAATATCGACTAGAAGAGGTTATTAATTATTTTATAGTGTGCTTGCACGAAGAAATGGAAAAGGAGAAGTGGAGGTAAAAAGTAATGAAATTTGCAGGATTAGCTGGAAGAACAACAGTACCAATATATCAAAAAATGAAACCAAAACCAGATGCAAGCCACCTAGTAAATTACAAAAAAGTAAAATTATATGATTATTATCTTTGTGATTATTGCGGAGAAGAAATAAAAATTCTAGAGAAAAAACAAGAAATGACTGGTGGAACTGCAACAATACCACATACAGTTACAAAAAGAGGAGAACTAAAGTTAGCATTATGCAATAAGTGTTTAAGACCAGCATTAAAAGAATTTGAAGAGGTGGAAAATGCAAATTGATAACATAGATGAAATAGAGAAATTTGTTGAAGAAATGAATTATTTTTTCACGAATATTGAAAGAACAAATTCAGATCTTAAGAATCAGTTAAGAACCAAAGAACTGGAGCAAGATGATTTACTTCATGAAATAGAACTAAGCAAATTGAATGCTTTTGAATTAACAAAAGTTGCTACTAGATTACAAAAAACAAGGAAAGAACGCAGAGAAATAAAAGACAAACTAGAATTTATAGCAACGATTAAAGGCTTTTCTGATAAATACACAAACAAGTTAATTACAGGAGATTTAATAAACTTACTAAAAAACATAAGACGATTAAGGGAAAATTGGAATACAAGAATATATAAAACAAGGGTGCTAGAAGATCTAAAAATTAGCAAAATGAAAGAAACTATACAACAAAAAGGAGAAGAAAAAGATGTTAATAGTTAGTCAAGATAAAATGAAAACTACTGAAAAAATGGAACTATGGATAGAAGAATTATGGGAAAATACAGAATTTGAAAGGAAGTTATTTTACATTAAAAACCCAATAGGGACATTAGGTACATATACAACAAAAGAACGAGCGAAAGAGGTGTTAAAAGAAATTATAAAAGAATTCAAAAGAGTTCTTAGAACAGAAAATAGAGGAACAGGGCAGCAAAGGTTTTACGATTTACCAAAGGTATATTATATGCCAGAAGATTAGGAGGGAATCAAATGGTTTATGAATTTGAAATGATAGGAGACATAGTAGGAAAAGCAAGACCTAGAATGAACACTCGAACAGGAAGAGCATATACGCCAACAAATACAAAACTTTATGAATATTCTTTAAGGCAATGGTTCATAAGAGATTATCCATACTTCAAACCAATTGAAACAAGAGTAAAAGTAACAATTATAGCCTACTTTGGAATTCCTAAAAGTACAAGTAAAAAGAAAAAAGCGGAAATGCTACAGGGGATTATAAGTCCTACTAAAAAACCTGATGCAGATAATATTGTAAAAATAGTGTTAGATGCTATGAACAAATTTGCTTTCAAAGATGATACGCAAGTTACTAAATTAGAAATAGAAAAGAAATATGATAAGACACCAAGAATCTACATAAAAATTGAAGAATATTAGAATGAAAGGAAAAGAATGAAATGGAATATAAAGAAGAAGATAAAAAGTTAATAGAAAGTGCAAATTGCCATTATTATGAATTTACAGAAAAGATAATAGAGCAAATAGTAAATAAAAATATAGATGATGTAGCATCAGAGGAGTGGAGAATTTTAATACAAATGCTATATCCTAAAAATATGATAGGAAGCGGATTATTCCAACCAATATTAATATTTAAGATTAGTTCAAAAGGAAAAAGAGTAGATCCTCCATTAGAAGCATATAACAGCATAAATGATTTAAAGGATAAAGAATGTTTGCTATTTAGGATGATGGACTATATAGAAAAAAACAGCAATTTAAAAATTCATAATAGCTGGTATACAACAAAAGAAAAGATAATACAAGGAGGGTAAAGTAATGCCTAAAGAAATAGAATTGAAAGATATAGTAAAAATGCAAAATCTATATATAGAGATATTTTATGAAGAAGATGAAGATTGTCCAGATAGGAGAATTATTGTAAAAAAAGAAAAAGCAGTAC
>CAOJZE010000100.1 GCA_948466095.1 uncultured Clostridium sp. | reverse complement strand
GTTCTTGTTTATATGGTGGCAAGAAAGCAAAAGAGGTGGATATTATAAATTTTTATATGTTGAAAAAATGAAAATGGAAAAGGAGGAAAATAAAAATGAAAATTAAATATTATGTGTTTTATGAAGATGCAGGAAGTTATTATCATTTTACATCAGTACAAGAAAACAAAATAAATACATATGAAGAATTAGAAAATTTATGTAAGAGTAGATGGGAAAAGAAAAAAGAAGAAAAAGCAAAATTTAATGGAGTGGCAGGTCATGATCAGCAACCAAACGAATCAAGACATTGGGTTTGGGATTTAGAAAAGAAAAAGGAGGCAAACGAATAATGAAATTATATAGCAATGAAATTGTATTTAGAGGACATCCTGACAAAGTATGTGATCAAATTAGTGATGCAATACTAGATGAATGTTTAAAGCAAGATCCAAATAGCAGATGTGGAATAGAAACAGTAGGAGGAAAAAAGAAAATATTTATAACAGGAGAAATAACAACTGCAGCAACTATTGATGTACAAGCAATCACAAAAAGAGTATTAGAAGAGGTGGGATATTCTACAGACTATGAAATTATAGATAATATAGGGAAACAAAGTCCAGACATAGCACTTGGGACAAATGATGAAGTAAATGGAGCAGGAGATAATGGTATGATGTTTGGATATGCTTGCAATGATACAGAACAAATGCTACCAACAGCGATGGTAATATTGCAACAGTTATCTAAAATGTATGACGAGTTGAGAAAATTAGATAAAAGGTTCTTACCTGATGGAAAAGCACAAATTACAGGAATGTATAGCAATAACATGAAATTAGAATATATTAAAACATTCACAATTTGCTATCAAAATACAGAAAAGGAAAGAGAACTCACAGATGAAATAATAAAAAATATGTGTTATGAAATAGTAAAGCAATACAAAATTAAAATAGGAGAATTTCTAATAAATCCAACTGGTAAGTTTGAAATAGGAGGATTTGAAGGAGACGCTGGACTAACAGGAAGAAAAATAGTAGTAGATCAATATCAGTCATTTGCTAATGTTGGTGGAGGTGCTTTTTCTGGAAAGGATCCAACAAAAGTAGATAGAAGCGGAGCATACAAGGCAAGAGAAATAGCAAAGATATGCTTAAGAGAATTCAAGTTGCAATGGTGTGAGGTACAATTATCGTATGCAATAGGATTAGAAAAACCACTTGCTATATACATAGATAGTGATAAAGGGCATATAAAACCATCACCAGAGCTTTACGAAGAATGCAAGTTAAAGAATATAATTAAGGATTTAGATTTGAAAAATAAATGTTATGAAGGAACTGCTAAGTTTGGACATTTTCAATAAAATAAGAAGAGGTATAAGAGATGGAAAATAAAAAACGATGTGGGAATTGTGGTAAATATCCATTTTGTAAAACAACTGAAGGAGCTAGTTATTGTTGCGAAAAGTGGGTAAAAAGAAATTGTGAATATAACGATTTAGAAGAAATAAAAAACAATAGAAAAAACAATATACAATAAAAAACGATAGAAATAGAAAATTGTAAGGAAAAACACTCAAAAAAATATTTCATAATAAAAAAATCGAAAACGAACTCGATAGAAAATAAAAGTGAAAGGAAGGTGCAAAAGATGAATGTTCAGGAGGTGTTAGAAAACTATAATACATATAAAGCAAGAATAAGTATAATGGAAGCAGAAATCCAAGAACTAGAAAATGAAATCATTGATATAAAAAGTTCTAGTTTAGATGGTATGCCGAAAGCAAAAGGCTATGTTCAGTCAAATATTGAAAATCAAGTAATAGAAAGAGAAGATAGAATATCAGAGAAGAAAAGAAATATTAAAAATTTGCAATTAAAAATAAAAGTAGTAGAGGATCTAGTAAAGACACTAAAAAAATACAATCAAGATATTATAGAATTAAGGTTTTATTCTATGAATAGTATAGAGGAAATAGCTGTCAAGATGAATAAAACTTATGGTGGAATAACAAAAACAATAAAAAATTCTATATCAAAAATGCAACGAGAATATAACAAAAATAAAAAAGTATAGAAAAAGTATAGAAAATTTATATATTTTTTCTGTATTTTTTCAAAAAACACTATGTTATAATTATAATTGCAAAAATACTAAATATTTTCATTTTTGTTTCTCATATATTTTCAATTTGCTACCTATTCCCCTTTAGGTAGCTTTTTTATATGCGGTGATGGTGCAACGGCAGCACATTAGGGTCATAGCCTAAAGACGAGGTTCGAATCCTCTGACCGCAACCAAAATAAAAGGAATATGCCTATGAATTTAAGTAGATGTATGTTAAGAGAATGTAAAAATTGTAGATATGAAATGAGTTGTTTTAAGGAGTATGGTAATGAATATTCAAAAAATAAGCGTAGAAAAACTAAAGCCAGCAGAGTACAATCCAAGAAAAGACCTAAAACCAGAAGATGAGGAATATCAAAAAATAAAAAAGAGTTTACTTGAATTTGGATATGTAGCTCCAGTAATTATTAATGCAGATATGACTGTTATAGGTGGTCATCAAAGAATAAAGGTGCTAAAAGAACTAGGATATGAAGAAATTCAATGCATTGTAGTTGATTTAGATAAGAATAAAGAAAAAGCATTGAATCTAGCATTAAATAAAATTAGTGGAGAATGGGATAATGATAAATTGGAAGCAATCCTTGCTGAATTAAAAGAAACAGATATTGATATAAATGTTACAGGATTTAGCAATGATGAAATAGACGACATATTGAAAGATATAATAGGATCCAATGAAGATGATTTCGATTTAGAAGAAGCACTAGATGAAATAGAAGAGCCAACAACAAAAGTAGGAGATGTATGGTTATTAGGTAAGCATAGATTATTATGTGGAAATAGTACGCAAGAAGAAGATGTTATGCGTCTTATGAATAATCAATATGCAGATATGCTTCTTACAGATCCACCATATAATGTAGATTATGAAGGAACAGCAGGAAAGATAAAAAATGACAATATGAATGAAACGGAATTCTATAATCTTTTAATAGATGCTTTCAAGAATATGCATTCAGTAGCAAAAGCAGGATGTCCTATTTATGTATTTCATGCAGATACAGAAGGTCTAAATTTTAGAAATGCTTTCAAGAATGCAGGATTTAAGTTAGCACAATGTTTGGTATGGGTAAAAAATACTTTTGTTATGGGGAGACAAGACTATCAATGGAAGCATGAGCCAATTCTTTATGGATGGAAAGAAGGAAAAGCTCATTACTTTATTGATAGTAGATCACAAAACACAGTATTAGAATTTGATAAACCAACAAGAAATGCAGAACATCCAACAATGAAGCCTATTGATTTATTAGTGTATTTAATAAAAAATTCTAGTAAAGAAAACAACTTAATAGTAGATTTATTTGGAGGAAGCGGATCAAGTTTGATTGCTGCAGAACAAACCAATAGAATATGTTATGCGATGGAATTAGATCCTCGATATTGTGATGTTATTATAAAACGCTGGGAAACTTTAACAGGGCAAAAGGCAGAGTTAGAGAAAAAGTAATGGAGGTGGGTGAGTTGTATTGACCCAGAAAAAAATAGAAAATATAAAAACCGATTATCTAAATGGAATGACATATAAAGACATTTTCAAAAAACATAATATTACTTTGTCTGATTTAAAAAAGATTATAAATCAGTATAAACTAACTAGGAACAAAAGTGAACTGTATAAAGGAAACCAGAATGCGAAAAACAACAAAGGCGGAAAAGGTGCAACTAGTAATAATAACAATGCAGTAGTTACTGGAGAATATGAAAAAATATATAAAAATATGCTAACAGAAGAGGAATGGGCATTATATAAAAATTATAACATTAGTGCTAATGATGAATTACAAATGCAAGAATATATACATGAATATAAAATACTAACAATAAGAGAAAACAGAATGATGGAAAGAATCAGAAAATTAGAAAGAACAGAAAAAGATATGACAATAGGTCATATAAAAAAGAAAAACAGCGGTGGAGATACAGAAACAATAACAGAAGCGGAACCAACAATAGATACAATACAAAGAATAGAAGATGGTCTTACTAGAGTCCAAGAAGCTAAAAGGAAAAGCAGAGAAAATATGATAAAACTTGGATTTAGTAAAAAGACATTAGAACTTAAAGAAAAACAAATCGATAATGAATTATGGTAAAGGAATAGATTATTATGTTTGAAAACGCTCATGAATTATACAAATCTAAAGAGTGGCAAAATCTATTACAGGATTTGAAATTAGAAAGAGTAAATGATGAAGGCAAATTAATTTGTGAATATTGTGGAGAAGAAATAGTAAAAGCTTATGATTGCATTGGACACCATAAGATACCATTAACAAATGCTAATGTTAATGATTATAATATAAGCCTTAACCCTGACAACATAATGTTAATTCACTTCAAATGCCATAACAAAGTACATAATAGATTTGGATATGAACTACCTAAAAAAGTATATATAGTATATGGATCTCCTTGCAGTCGGCAAGTCAACATGGGTTAACAATATAGCAACAAACGATGATTTAATCGTAGATATAGATAAGATTTGGGAATGTATTAGCTTCTGTGATAAATACAATAAACCAAATAAGCTACAGCAAAATGTTTTTGAAATTAGAAATAACTTAATAGAACAAATTAAGATGAGACTAGGCAATTGGCAGAATGCTTTTGTAGTAGGTACTTATCCATTGAAGATGGAAAGACAACGACTATCAGATAAGTTAGGAGCTGAGCTCATACTAGTTGATTGTGACAAGGAAGTCTGCTTAAGTAGATCAAAAAATGAAAATTGGAACAAATATATAGAAGAATGGTTTGAAACTTATCAACCATAACCCGCCCCGCCTCCAAGAAATCAAAAGGAGTGGTTGGGGACTGTAAGGGGTACATCTTTTTCACTCGAGGCAAAAATTTCATTTTTTTTGAAAAAATAGAAATATATATTGAAAGAAGGGAGTTTATAGTGACTAGAAGAGAAGAATTAGACAACATCTTCAAAGATATAGATGAAAATAAGAAAAAGTTAATCAATCCACTTTTAGATAACATAGCTTTTTTGGAAGAAAGAATGGAAGAATTAAAAAAATTTCCATTTATACAAATTCATCCTAAGGATCCAACAAAACAAAGACCGACAACTGCAGCTAAACTATATAAGGAACATTCGCAAAGCTATATGAATGCAATACGAATGCTATATTCAATGATTAATGGACATGAAGTTGAAGAGGATGCAATTGAAAAATGGCTAGCAGAAAGAAAAAGACAATATGAATAAGACTTTCTTAGAACAATATTATGAAGAAATTAAAAGTGGAAATATAATAGCAGGAATAGAATTAAAAACAGAATTACAAAAGTTAGTTAAGGATTTAAAAGATCCAAAATATAAATATGATACAGAAGAAGCTTATTTGCGAATTGACTTTATGGAAAATTTATGTTTGCAAAGCAAAAAGCCTTTTTATAATATGCCGATGCAACTTTTGTTATGGGAAAAAGCATTTATAGAAGTAATATATTCTTTTAAAGTATTTGACAACGAGTTGAAACGATGGGTAAGACGATTTCAAAATGTACTTTTACTAATTGCAAGAAAAAATGGTAAGACAACGCTAATGGCAGCAGATGCTCATACAGATTTAAGAATTGGCGAAGGTGGTATGGATATAGTCTGTGCTTCTAACGATGACAAACAAGCAAGTTTACTTTGGAATGAAATAAACAATATGAGAAAAAGAATAGATCCTCATTCAAAGGTTACACATAAGAATATGTCAGAAATCTGTAATACACAAAAGAATATAACGATATTCAAAATGTCAGGAAAAACTCAAAACAAAGATGGTAGAAACATTGATAAAATGTATATGGATGAAAGTCATGATGCACCAGACGATGAAATTGCAGAGGCTGGAAATAAATCAATGTCAACAAAGGATGAGCCATTTTTTATAAATTTAACAACGGAAGGTTTTATAAATGATGGATATTTGGATAATGAATTAAAATATGCACGAGAGGTTTTATTTGATGAACAGCCAGATATTCATTACCTGCCATGGTTATATACGCAAGATAGTGAAGAAGAAATATGGCAAGATGAAAAAAGTTGGTACAAATCAAATCCTCGGACTAGGTGTGGTAAAAAAGTGGAAGTTTTTACGAGGAGAAATTGAAAAATCAAAAAAATCTAAATCCAAAAGAATGCATACTCTTTGTAAAGATTTTAACATAAAACAAAACAATGCTTCAGCATGGCTAAAACGTGAAGATTATTATTATGAATTAG
Organism: uncultured Clostridium sp.; assembly: GCA_948466095.1. GTDB lineage: Bacteria > Bacillota > Clostridia > TANB77 > CAG-508 > CAG-269. The sequence continues at coordinate 485 of CAOJZE010000100.1, read as the reverse complement.
AACCTTTTGATCTAGAATCATTTAGAGGTTCTTTTTGTTTGGGAGCAGTTGATTTGGCAGCAACGACAGATATGGTTAGTGCAAAAATCTTACTAGGAAAATCTAAAGATAAAATAAAGTATATATATCAGCATTATTGGATTTTAGAGAAGAAACTTACAGATAGTGATGATAAATCTGCTGGAGCTGAATATAAAGAATGGGCAAAAAAAGGCTTACTTACTATTCATGAAGGAAATGAAATAGATGTTTCTAAGGTAGCAGACTGGTTTTATGATTTATATAAAAGTTACAATATAAAACCATATAAAACAGGATATGATCAGAGATTTTCAAAAACATTTACTGACCGTATGGATGAATATAACTTTGAAACAGAAATGATTTTACAAGGTAAAGTATTAAGTAATGCCATGAAATTTGTTGAAGCAGACTTACAAGACAAGTTAATAAATTACAATAATAATGAAATAGATAGATGGTGT
>CAOJZE010000099.1 GCA_948466095.1 uncultured Clostridium sp. | reverse complement strand
TATCTTCTCTATGAATTAATATCTTTCCACCACATTGCTGTTTCAATTCTGTTACTCCTAATATATGGTCGCCATGACAATGTGTTAAATAAATATATTTCAATTTACCTTGCATAATATTAATCAGTTCTTCTATTTTTTCCACTTCTCCTGCTGGGTCAATTACCATAGTTTCTTTGGATTCCTCATCTACAAGAATATAACAATTAGTAGCATCTCCCATCCAGGTATCTATCTTCAATTCCTTTAATTTCATCTCTTTCCCCTTTCATGTGACAAAAAGGGGCGCCCCTCTTGTCACATTATTTTTTTCTCTTCACTTCATAAACACTATTTACTTTTCTAACTGCTCTTTGTGCCTTATTTAATTCCTCTAAATTTTCAATCTCTAGTGTAATTTCCATAATGGCAATTCTTTCCTTCGTTGTTTTGGTATTAACTCCCAGTATCTTTGCTTTTGTGGTGCCGATTTCCTTTAATATATCCATTAATAGTCCTGTTCTATCATTCGAATATACCTCGATATCCACTTGATAAGAAGATTCATTTTCCTCATACCATTCTACATCAATCATTCTGTTTTCTTCTACCAATAAATCGCCAATATTGACACAATCTTTTCTATGGACAGAAACACCTCTTCCTTTTGTGATATAACCCACAATTTCATCTCCTGGAAGGGGATTACAACATTTTGATAATTTCACAAGGCAATTATCAATTCCTTTGACAATAATTCCTGAATTAGATGGTTTGGGACGTTTTTGTCTTGCCTTTGCTAGTTCTTCAATTTTAGCCTCAATATTTTCTTCTTCATGTTCTTTTCGGTATTCTTGTAACATTCTAGCAATTACTTTTACCGATGAATTTGCACCAAAACCAACCGCTGCATACATTTCATCTGTATTCTTATACTTATATTTATCTAGCATTGGTTCAATATATTCTGGTTTGAACAGATTGGTATGAGAAAATCCGATTCTTTTTAATTCTTTGTCTATTAAATCTTTTCCTTTTTCTATGTTTTCTGCCTTTTGTGCTTTTTTAAACCACGCTAAAATTTTATTTTTAGCACTAGTACTTTTAATAAATTTCAACCAATCTCTACTTGGTCCTTTGGATTTATCAGAAGTAATGATTTCGACAATATCTCCACTTTTTAAAGGGGTAACAATTGGCATCATTTTACTGTTAATTTTACAACCTGTCATATGATGACCAATTTCTGCATGTATGGTATAGGCAAAATCGATTGGCGTCGCTCCTCTTGGCAAAACCTTTATGGCACCTTTGGGCGTAAAAACATAGACTTCATCTTCAAACAGTTCTGTTTTTAAAGTGGTTAAAAATTCTTGTGGGTCTTGCATTTCTTTTTGCCACTCTAAGGTTTCCCTTAACCAAGCTAATTTGTCTTCTTCTACTTTTACCGATGTTTTTTTGCCAAAATAATTGGCTTCTTTATAAGCCCAATGGGCTGCAATACCATATTCAGCTACTCGGTGCATATCCCCAGTGCGAATCTGTACCTCAAATGGCGTTCCTTTATCCCCTAACAAAGTAGTATGAATGGATTGATACATGTTGGGTTTTGGTACAGCAATATAATCTTTAAATCTTCCTGGCATAGGACTATACATCTCATGCACAATTCCCAATGCTGCATAACAATCTTTTATCGAATGAACTAAAATACGCAATGCGAACAAGTCATATATCTGGTCAAGTGTCTTGTTATCTCTTTTCATCTTTCGATAAATACTATATAAATGCTTTGCTCTTCCGTGTTACTTCTGCTTCTATTTTTTGTTTTTTTAACTCCACACGAATATCATTCATAATCTTTTCAATGAATTTCAGTCTCTCTTCTCTCTTTTTATTAATTCCTTCTACTAAATCATGGTATTCTTCTGGATATAAATATTTGAATGCTAAATCCTCTAATTCCCATTTAATGGAATACAAACCCAAACGATTCGCAAGAGGGGTATATAATTCCATCGTCTCTTTGGCATTGGCAATTTGCCTATCTCTCTTTAGATATTTTAAGGTTCTCATATTATGAAGCCTATCGGCTAATTTGATTAGAATCACTCGAATATCTTTTCCCATCGCTAAAAACATTTTTCTGTAATCTTCAACTTGTTGTTCTTCTATGGAAACAAATTGCATATTTCCTAGTTTGGTAACTCCTTCTACCATTTCTGCAATTTCTGAACCAAATTCTTGTCTAATCTCTTGATCGGTTATTTCAGTATCTTCTACCACATCATGTAAAAGGGCCGCACTTATGGTACTATCATCTAAACCAATATCTGCTAAAATATAGGCAACATTAAGAGGATGGATAATGTATGGCTCACCAGATCGTCTACATTGATTTCCATGATGATTATCAGCATAATCAAATGCCTTCTTAATTAGTTTTACATCTACTTTTTTCGTATGCTGTTTTCTTTTATTGATTACATCTTGTATGGTTATTTCCTTTTCCTCTTGCACCATTAAGCCTCCCTTTTATTTTATTCTTTGTTTCTTTTTTTATTTAAAATTTATTATATTTTTATAAAGTGACAAATCGGGGGGACCAACAAGGTTACCAACTGTTACTTTTGTTACAGTTGGTCCGCAGTTGGGAGTCACTTTAGAAAAATACTAATAAATTTAAATAGGTTTTATTATAAAGACCTCATAATATCTTTTAAATTAATTTGCAAGCTATCCACTCCATTAAAACTATTAATCTCAAGGACACCAACCACATCGATTTTATCACCAATCGTATACTCTTCAGACAACTGTCCTAAATTAAATCCAATAGCACTTATAATCGTATTATTATCCTTTAATGTTAATTTTAAATGTTTTCCTTCTGATAAGGCTCGAATGGAATCTATTTTCAAATTTCTAAACACAAACACTGGCATTCTATTGCCTTCTCCAAAAGGCTCTAGCTGTTTTAAACTTTCTACCATGTCTTTGTTAATATCTTTTACATCAATTTTGCTATCTACTTGAATCACTGGTATGATTTCATCCATATGAGCTTCCGATGCTATTTTTTCAAATGCTTCCCTAAATTTTAAGAAATTATCTTTTTGTACAGTAATTCCGACAGCCATACTATGACCGCCAAACTTTTCAATCGTATCTCCACATTGCATTAAAGCATCATGTAAATCAAATCCAGGTATACTCCTTCCAGACCCCTTTCCTAAGCCGTCTTCTTCAAAACTCAATAAAATGCTTGGTTTGAAATACATTTCTGTAATTTTAGAAGATACAATTCCAATCACACCATGATGCCAATTTTCTCCTCCTACAATGATAGCATTATTTTTATCTAACTGTTCTTTTTCAATTTGCTGAACCGCATTTTCAAAAATATTTTTCTCCGTTTCCTGTCTTACTCGGTTATGTTCATTTAATTTTTTTGTCAATTCATTGGCATAATTAATATTTTTGCATAACAATAGCTCCAGGGCTTCTTCTGCTTTTCCCATTCTTCCACAAGCATTAATTCTAGGTGCTATCCCAAAAGAAATACTATTGGAATCTATTTTAGTATAGCCAGAAGAATTGATAATAGAACGTAAACCGATATTTCTCGTTTGACGAATTAACATTAAACCTAGCTTGGCAATCACTCTATTTTCGTTGACTAATGGGACAATATCTGATATAGTTCCCACACATACAATATCCAAATATTTAAGATATTCCTCTTCTTTTAATCCTAAAGTAATGCCAATGGCTTGAATTAGCTTAAAAACAACTCCTACTCCTGCCAATTCTCGAAAAGGATACTGACTGTCTTTTCTTTTATTGTCAATTACTGCAATAGCTTGTGGTAGTTCATTCCCAGGCTCATGATGGTCTGTTACAATGGTTTCTATCCCAAATGAATTGGCATAGGCAATTTCTTCTATTGCTGATATACCACAATCAACAGTAATCATTAATTGACATCCCTTTTCTACAATTTTCCCAATTGCTTCCTTATTTAAACCATATCCTTCCTCTAATCGATTGGGAATATAGCTGTCTACCTCTATGCCTCTGTCTTCTAAAAAACTCTTTAATACAGTTATGCTGGTAATGCCATCTACATCGTAATCTCCATAAATGGTAATCTTTTCTTGCTTTTCGATGGCTTGGATGATTCTTTCTACCGCTTTTTTCATGTCTGTGATTAAAAATGGGTCGTGAAAATCCTTTCTAGTTGGTTCTAAAAATAATCGTATTTCTTCCTCTTGCGTGATATTTCTGTTTATCAAAATAGTGGCTAATAGTTTGTTGATTTGGTATTTTTCTTCTATTTCTTTGATTTTGTTTTCATCTGTTTCATAGATTTGCCATTTTTTGTTCATGTTCCTCTCCTATAATATAATTTTCTATTATTTTATACTATTTTGTTGTTTTTTGAAAGGGTTTTGAAAAAATTTTAGAAAAAAATGATTTTGGGGACGGAGGAAAAAATCATGATTGACTAAAAAAGCGGCAAGTTACTATTCATCATGATTTTTTCCTCCGTCCCCAAAATCACTTTTGAGCTTAAATTATTTCACTACTCACATTTCTAATAATTATTTAAAAGGATAAGACACACCTGACCATAATCCAGTTATGCTTTCAATTTCTCCATATTGCTCAGCTGTTTTATTAACATCACCTCCAACATCCACACGAAGCGACGCTCTTGAATTTTTCATAATATGGCAAGTTCGATAGTCTTTTGTTAAAGAACCTGTCAAATTTCCTACATCCACTCCATCAACTCTAAGGTATGTCTGTCGATTTCCACCACTCGTATTTGAACCTTTAGCACTAAATCGAACATTACAATCTTCTGGAACAATAAAACTTGAACTAACAGACTTATACTTATACACGCTTTCCGAAGGTGCACAAAGATAAATAATACTGCCCTTGCTACTTATTATAGGAGAAATCTTCTTTGTATATGTCGTACTTGACTGTTTACCTATAATAGCATCTATTTTGCCAGTCAAAGTCCTATCCTGCGTGCTAGAACTACCAGTTGAGTGAATTTCAAATCTTACATTAGAATTAGCTGGAACAGTTACCTTATATGTGCCAGTATCAACACTAGTAGCAACTTTCTTATCATCAACAAAAACATAGAATGCACACCAACTGGCATCAGTAGAATTTGTCACTGTATAAGAAATGTCAGATTCCTCTGAAACAGTAATTTCAGATTTCCAACTATTTGTAGTATTTTCTTCAGTTTGAGGAGAGGTAACGGTAGCAGAATAACCTGCACTAAAATAAATGGTACCCTTCTCCCATAAAGCATATAAATTCAAATTTGAATCTTTAGTATATAAAGAACCAGGATAATAGGTATTAGCATTAGCAACTGTGCTATCCTTCCATTCCAAAAAAGCATAACCCACTCGAGTCGGTTTTTTAGAGCTTAGGGTTAAATCCGTTCCTTCTAATTTTGTTTGACTTGATGGTGCTCCTGTCCCCCCATTATTATTATATGTCACTATATAAGCAACTTTTGTTTTTATTGTAACTGTTCCTGTTTTTGTATTTCCTGCTAAATCTTTTGCTTCTACTGTTATGGTATAATTGGTACCTGCTACTAAGTTATTAAATGTGAAATTTCCATTTGTCTGATAATCTGACCAGTTTCCATCTCCGGATTGAAATCTGTATTGAATTCCACCACTACACCCATTTTGTGATGTTGCTACTTGATCAGTAGTACTCGCTGTAATAGTGATACTATTGTGTGTACTTGTAGCAATTGGCGTAAATGGATTTGGCGGTAATTTATCAATTTTTAATACATTTCCTGTTGCATATCCCCCTACCTGTCCAGTATTATCTTTTAATCTAGCATAAATATAGCCATTTTGTTCCATGTTTATAGGTCGTGTATATTCTTCCCAAACATCCTGACCATCATGTTTAAAAGTTGAATATTCTATTTTATAAGTATTATTTCCTGTCTTATTAGTAATAGTTACATCTATATTTTCATTTGTCCAATTTGTCTTGCTATAAGTAAATCCAATATTTACTTCGTTTCCTGGAACAGACCCAGTTGCCCTTGTTATAATTTCTGATATCGTCTCATTTCCTGCCTTATCTATTACTTTGACTTTTAAATGATATACTTTATTTTGTTCTAAATTCTGAAATGTATACTGGGCTTCTGCTTGACCTTCTGTTGGTTCCCAATTAACTCCATCATCTCTACTAAAGCTGTACTTTGCGATTCCACTTTCTGCATCGGTTGCACTGGCTGTTATGCTAATGCTGTTGGTTGTTACCGTTATACTTTTTTGGGTTGCATCCATATCAATAGTTGGTGATATGGTATCAATTTTATCAATTGCTTCTGTGTATTCTTTTCCTTTTGAACCATTCGTTTTATCAATTAGTCTAGCATAAATCGTTCCTTTTGTGGTAAATATTTGATTTGCTGTTTCTTGCCAGTTTATTTCTCCTGTTCTTTCTATTCCTGTGCTTTGAGCTGTTTCTAAGGTATATCCTTGTGTATTGATGATATTAGAATTTACTTTTACTGTTACCGTTACTGGTCCTTGTGTCCAAGTATTCTCTCCGATTGCTTGTCCATTGGCACGATAACTTAATGTTACTGCTCCTTCTGTTTCTAAGCTTGGTACATTTCTTATCTCTATTTCTAGGTAGGCTGTTTCTCCATTTGAAGCTATAGCTTCTACTTTGATTTTACTGTAGGTTTTGTCTGGATCTAAATTTTCAAAAGTAAATTCTTCTCCTTCTTGTTCTTGTCTCAAATCATATTCTATTGCCTCTTTTTCCTTAATATAATATTTTAATGTTCCACCATCATTTCTTATCGTAGTTACTTTTAC
>CAOJZE010000098.1 GCA_948466095.1 uncultured Clostridium sp. | reverse complement strand
AGACTAACTTCTAGTTACTCTTTACAGAATTGCATTTAACTTTTCACTTGACGAAGTGGGAATTTAAGGAACGTCCCTCCAATCCCTCTTGCTATTTTTTTCGTTTTAAGATAGAATGAGATTGTCGAAAAAGAAAGGAAAAAGTGGTGTATTGCTTATGAAAAATTATTATGAAATATTAGAAGTAAATCCAAAAGCCTCTAAGGAAGTAATAGAAAAAGCCTATAAAGTATTAGTAGGGAAATATCATCCAGATTTATATCGTGGAGAAAAGCAACAATATGCAGAAAAGAGAACAAAAGAAATCAATGAAGCTTATCATGTTTTATCAGATGACTTTTTAAGAGAACAATATGATAGGGAGTTAGAAAAGCAAAATCTTTATACTCGTCAAAGTGTACCAAGAGAGAAAAAAATTAATTATAATGAGATGAAACAGGAACAAAGAGAAACCTTACAAAAAACAACAAAGGCTCCTCAAGTAGGTAGTTTCGGTGCTATTATACAAATCGTAAAGGAACTAATACAGGATTTAGCAAGAAATAAACAAAAGCGAGAAAAGAAGAAGGAAATGACGCAACAGGATGTTTTTGCTATTATACTTACTATTTTAGTAATTGTTATCATAGTTAATATATTATGCCTTGTCCCATTTACCAATGGATGGATGAGGGAATTTTTATTTGAAAATCCATTGTTTAATTGGATAGGAAATTTATTTGCCAAAAAATAAAACTAAAAAAATTCTAACTATTGACAAGTCTTATGCTTTCATGTATAATGAATATCGTTAGAAGGGTTATCCCACATACAGTTTTCGTATGACTGGAAGGAGGGGAATGTAAAATGTCAGAGATAAAAGTTAATAATGGTAATATAGAAGATGCCTTAAAAAGGTTTAAAAGACAATGTGCAAGAAATGGAGTACTTCAAGAAGTACGTAAAAGAGAGCATTATGAAAAACCTAGTGTAAAGAGAAAGAAAAAATCAGAGGCAGCAAGGAAAAGGAAATTTTAAAAATGGATTGGAAGTTAAGGGTGTGAGCAAATACTTAAAACTTCCAATTTTTGTTTCATGATTTTGGGGACGGAGGAAAAAATCATGATGATAATAACAATCATGATTTTTTCCTCCGTCCCCAAAATCATTTTAAAGTATAATAAAATAAAAAAGTAGTATACTAATTTAAAGGAGGAAAAGAGATGGAATATAAACAAGAAGAATTAAAAAAAGGAATTAAATTTCATACTATCAATACGAAAAAATTCAAAACAAATTTAATTGCTGTTTTTTTAACCAAAAAGCTAGACAGAGAAAATGTGACAAAAAATGCACTTATTTCAGCTATTTTGAGAAGAGGTTCGAAAACGATGTGTTCGCAAGAAGAAATTAGTAAACAAATGGAAGAAATGTATGGTGCTAGTTTTGATTGTGGGTTAGATAAAACAGGGGATAATCAAGTTTTAAGATTTTATTTAGAGACGGTAAATGATAACTTTTTACCACAAGAAGGGCAAAATATGTTGAAAGATTCTCTAGAAAAGCTATTAGAAATCGTATTTAATCCCTATATTGAAAATGAAAGTTTTAAGCCAGAATACGTAGAACAGGAAAAAAATAATATTAAGCAAAGAATAGAAGGAAAAATTGATAATAAGGCAAGATATGCTTTAGACCGTTGTATAGAAGAGATGTATCAAGATGAGCCATTTGGATTATATAGATTTGGGTATATAGAGGATTTAGAAAACTTAAATGGTAAAAATTTATATGAGTATTACAAAGAATTAATGAATTCTTGTAAAATTGATATTTTTGTATCAGGAATGATACAAGATGATATGAATCAAACTATTTTAGCCAATGAAAATATAGAAAAGTTAAAAGAAAGAACACCAGACTATGTGCTTCCTAGAGAGCTAAATAAGAATTTTCCAGAAAAAGAGAATATAGTAACAGAATCAATGGAAGTAACGCAAGGAAAATTAATATTGGGATTAGATGTAAGTGTAGACAAAGAAGATTTAAGATATGAGATAGCAATCTATAATAGCATTTTAGGAGGGAGTGCTAATTCAAAGCTGTTTCAAAATGTTAGAGAAAAGGCACATTTAGCTTATGTAGCAAGCTCTAGTTATCTAAGATATAAAAATATTATTCTTATCAATTGCGGAATCGAAATAGCAAATTACGAAAAAGCATTAGAGCTTATCCATCAACAAATAGAAGACATGAAAAAAGGAGAATTTACAGAAGAAGATATACAAGATGCTAAAAAAGGAATCGTAGCAGCTATCAATGCAATAGATGATGAACAAGATACAGGAATTACTTATTATTTTGGGCAAGAATTGTCAGAGACTTATATTTCAATGGAAGAGTATAAAAATCGAATTGAAAAAGTTAGCAAAGAAGATGTGTTGCATATTGCCGAAAATGTGGCTGTTAATACAGTTTATTTTTTAAAAGATTAAAAACGAGGAGGAGAGAAAGTGCAGATTATTGAAAATTCAAAAGTAAAAGAAAAAGTATATATAGAAAAATTAGAAAATGGGCTAACAGTCATGATAATTCCCAAAAAGGGAATACAAAAAAAATATATGATATGGGCAACTCACTATGGTTCAAATGAAAGCTGTTTTGTTGTTCCAGGAGAAGAAGAAATAACTACGGTTCCAAATGGTGTGGCTCACTTTTTAGAACATAAACTATTTGAACAAGAAAATGGAACCAATAGTTTGGATGTATTAACAGCATTAGGAGTACAAGCAAATGCCTATACAACCAATGACCACACGGCTTATTTATTTGAATGTACTAATCATTTTTTTGAAGCAATGGATGAATTAATGGACTATGTTCAGCATCCTTATTTCACAGATGAAAATGTAGAAAAAGAAAAAGGGATTATTGGTCAGGAAATTATGATGTATGATGATTATCCAGAATGGCGAGTTTATTTGAATGCTATGCAAGCAATGTATCATAATAATCCTGTCAAAATAGATATAGTAGGAACCATTGAAACCATTAGCAAGATTGATAAAGAAATATTGTATAAATGTTATCAGACCTTTTATAATCCATCTAATATGGCAATGGTATTATGTGGGGATTTTGAACCAGAAAATATGATAGAAGAAATAAAAAAGAGATTGATAGAAACCAAAGCAACTGGAGAAATTAAAAGAATTTATCCAGATGAGCCAGAAGAAATTGTACAAGAACGCATTGAGCAGAAATTAGAAGTTAGTCAACCTTTATACACAATAGGAATTAAAGATACTGGAAACTGTGATGTGAAGAAGCATATTGCGATGGAGATTTTGCTAAATTTATTGATTGGTAGAAGTTCAAATTTATACAAAGAACTTTATAAGGAAGGAATTATTTATTCACAGCCTAATTTGGAATATGAATTTAGTAATATTTATGCTCATGCTCTAATTGACGGACAATCAAATGATCCAGAGAAGGTTTATCATAAATTCAAAGACGAAATAGACAAGTTCAAAGCTGAAGGAATTAAGGAAGAGGACTTTAATCGAATGAAAAAAATGATATATGGAGCCTATATTAAGGAATATAATGATGTTACAGATATAGCAAGAATGTTTTTGGCAGATTATTTTAAAGGAATTAATAGCTTCGATTATTTAGAAGAGATACAAGGAATTACAATAGAATATGTAGAACAAATATTAAAAGATGTTTTTAAAGAAGAAAAAATGATTTTTTCTACGATAAAAAAATAAAACTAAAAATCTGACAAGATAAAAAATAAAAAAATGTAATAAAAATGGTGTTTTCATTAGAAAAATGAAGATGCCGTTTTTTAAAGTCAAAAAATGTCGAAAAATGTAAAAAAAGCACGTACGAAAGTTGCCAAAAAGCCTTGAAAATACTTGACTTGGGGATGATATTGTGGTAATTTATAATTATACGGAAGATAAATGAATAAAAAAGGAGAAAAAGATATGTTAAATGATGAAATTTGTAAATTAAGAGACAGATTAAACAAAAGTATTGAACAAGGTGACGATTATAGCGTTACTTATCAATTAAGTGTGGAGTTAGATGAATTAATTGCCAAATATTATGAAGATTTAAAAGATAGTAAAAAAAAAACTGGCATGGACAATCATGCAAATTAGAACCTCTTGAACATTTTTGCGTTTAAGAGGTTCTATGATATTTGTACAAAAATTAAAATTTAATTTAAGTTTCAGTTTTTTGGGAGGAGCTTATCTCCAAAAAACCCAAACCAAAGCTTGCAGTTAAAAAAGATATATATTATAATAGCAACAAGATAACTTTATCTAAAATTAGATGAGGTTTTGTGAAAAACAAAGGTGTGACCAAAATGAACACGATAGTATTAAAATTTGGTGGAACTTCTGTAGCAGACAATATCAAATTAAATGTTGTTGCAGAAAAAATTATTAGCTTAAAAAAAGAGGCAGAAAATATGGTAGTGGTTGTGTCAGCACAAGGAAAGACAACCAACCAACTAATGAAGGAAGCACAAGAATTATCGGCTATTCCAGAAGAAAGGGAAATGGATATGCTGTTATCAACGGGAGAACAAATAACAGCATCAAAATTAAGTATATTATTAAATCGAAGAGGTTATCCAGCCATTTCTTTAACAGGATGGCAAGCTGGTATTAGAACAAGTTCTATTCATACGAGTGCAAAAATTGAACAGATTGAGATAGACAGAATCCAAGAAGAATTAGAAAAAGGGAAAATTGTAGTTGTAACTGGTTTTCAAGGAATAGATGAAAAACAAGATATTACAACTTTGGGAAGAGGAGGCTCTGATACAACAGCAGTAGCACTGCAAGTAGCACTTAAGGCGGATAAATGTTATATTTTTTCTGATGTAGATGGTATTTATTCTGCTGACCCTAATATGATTACTATGACAAAAAGATTAGATGAAATATCTTTTGATGAAATGCAAGAAATAGCAGATGCAGGAGCTAAAGTTCTTCATAATCGATGTATTCAGATGGGGAAAAAATTTAATTGTAACATTGTTTCAAAATCAACTTTTTCTGATACTGGCGGAACCAGAATTTGCCAAAAGATTGAAACATCAGAAATAAAAAGTATTGTGAAAAATGAAAAATTGGTAATTGTTGAAATGAAAAAAGGACAACCGATAAAACAAGAGGAAATTTATGATGTCTACGAGAATCTGTTACAAAATAATATTATTCTAGAAGCATTTCAAAAAGACGAGACGCAACTGCAATTTAGAATGAATAAAGTACAACAAAATAAGGTACAAGAATTACTCGAGAAAAGGTATTCTATTTATGATATTAAACAAAAGGACGTAGTTAAATTGAGTATTATTGGCTATGGAATTATACAAGATAATCAAGTTCTAAATCAAGTAATGGAAATATTAAAAAAGTATCAAGTTGAGATATTAGATATTAATTTAACACAAGCAAAGATTGAAATTTTAGTAAAAGAAATAGAAAATGAGGTAATAGAAAAATTGCATAGAAAATTAATAAAAAATTGATGGAAATGTGACAAAAAGGGGCGCCCCTCTTGTCACATTTCCATTAATTTTTCTACAATTTGAATGGCATTGGTAGCAGCTCCTTTACGAATGTTATCAGCAACTACCCAAAGATTAACGCCAGAAGCAACACTTTCGTCGCGACGAATTCTTCCCACAAATACCTCATCATGCCCAGTAGCATGAATAGCCATAGGATAAATATTAGAACAAGGGTCGTCTTGTACGATAATATGAGGGAAAGATTGTAAAGTATGTATCAAATCGTTCCTTTCAAAATCTTTTTCCAGTTCTACATTAATGGATTCAGAATGAGAGTTTTGAACAGGTACTCTAACAGTTGTAGCTGTTACTTTTAAATCATCTCTATGTAGAATTTTTTTGGTTTCATTTATCATTTTTAGTTCTTCTTTAGAATATCCATTTTCCATAAATGTGTCAATATGTGGTAAACAGTTGTTGTAAATAGGATAAGGGAATTTTTTTAATGGTTGTAAATTGTCGGTGTTTTCTAAATCGCATAAGGCATCTTTCCCTGCGCCAGATACAGCCTGATAAGTAGAATAAATGACTCGTTTTATGCGATATTTATCTTCTAAAGCTTTTAAAGGAAGCATGGCTTGAATGGTAGAACAATTTGGATTAGCAATAATTCCATGATGATGAAAGGCATCTTCTAAATTAACCTCAGGAACGACTAAGGGAACTTCCTTATGCATACGAAAATAACTACTGTTATCAACTACAATACAACCTTTCTCGGCAGCAATTGGTGCATATTTTTTGGAAGTTTCTCCACCTGCAGAAAAAATAGCAAAGTCAAAGCCAGAATCAAATGATTTTTCTGTTAATTCTTCTACTACATAGTTTTTTTCGTGAATGGTAAAGAGCATTCCAGCAGATTTTTTTGAGGCAAATAAACCATATGTTTCAATTGGTAAGTTTTTTTCTTCTAATACTTGAATAACAGACCTACCAACAAGACCAGTTGCACCAACAATAGCAATTTTAAATTTTTTCAAAATATTACCTCCAAACTTTGCATTTTATAATATATGATTTGTACTAAATAGTAATTTGATTGTACTACAATTCACAGTTTAAATAAGTAATAACAAAATTTATTAATATTTTTTAAAAGAACTCCCAACTGCGGACCAACTGTAACTAAAGTAACAGTTGGTAACCTTGTCGGTCCCCCCCGAATTGTTACTTTATAAAAAATATAATAAATTTTGTATATAAAATTAATAACTGTCAATAGCAACTTTATTGTACTACAAATGAGAAAAAAAGGAAATAGCAACTGTCAATAATTTTTGAATATTTCACTAAAAAATTGTCTTATTTTATTAGCGAATA
>CAOJZE010000097.1 GCA_948466095.1 uncultured Clostridium sp. | reverse complement strand
GCAATAGCTATGTTTTCATAGGCTGTTAGGGTATCTAATAGGTTAAAGTCTTGAAAAGTTCTTCTCTTCTAAATTTGTTTAGCCCGTTTCCTTTTAGCCTCGTAATATCTTTCCCTTTGATGATAATGTGTCCTGCTGTTACTTTGTCTATGGTTGAGATACAGTTTAAAAGTGTGGTTTTTCCACTTCCAGAGGCTCCCATGATTCCTACAAATTCTCCTTTGTCTACCTCAAAACTGATGTTGTCGATTGCTTTGCTTAAGTTCGTTTTGCTTCCATAGTATTTTTCTATGTTTTTGACTTCTAAGATTTTTTCCATTTGATAAAATCTCCTTTCTTGTTTTAGTTTAGTTTTTTCTCTTTTGAAATTTATCTATTTTTTGTATAGTTTAAGTATAAATCATTTTTCTTTTATGTGACATCGATTTGTCTTACAAAAACCTTACAGTTTTGTAAGATACAAATGTGCCCTCCAAATAACTTAATATTTGAAGGACACATTCATCATACACAATGACAACATCATCAATCCGCAATGCTGTCAAGACGCGTTCCGGGAAATTCCATACATCTCTTTGGAATACATCCGATTCTTTTTACTTTGTTGTGTTGAATCCTCTTAACTCCAAAGAAAAGCCCATTGCCATAATACACATGCATGCATTTGACATTTCTGAGAAATGGCTCTGTAAACAACTTTTCAAGACAATTATATAATGAAGAAGCCATGTTGTACGCAGTATGAGTTGTGTCTATACTCAACAGACTTCCACACAATTCCATTATCTTGTCTGCCGTCTCATCTGGATTTTCAGGTAAAAAGATTTCATCATTGAAATTTTTCTCTATCATTTCAATGATAATTTCTTGCTTCCATACAGAATCTTCCAGAAAGATTTCAGTCATATATCCTTTCTCTGTAATACTGATTACTTTTTCCCTTTTGCTACTAGTAAAACTCCATGTGCTATTTTCTGAATCCAGTTCTAACTTACCAACTGTATTCTTCCAACTTTTTGTTTCCCGTTCCATATACGTGCCTCCTTTTATTTTCACTTTCTTAAAATTATAGATTAAAAGAAAGTAGTGGTGACTAACCACTTTAAAAATGTTGATTGTTATATTTAGATTATAACATAATTAACATAAATAGTCAAAATTTGAACTGTAATATAAAATTAATAACTTATTACTACAATTAAGTCAAAAAGAAGGAACTATTGCTACTTCCTTCTTACACACAATATGTATAACTTCATATTAAAAGCTTTATAGCTTCGCTTTCATTGCATTTTTATTTTCAAAAAAGCCAAAATCACTATACAATTTTCTTGCAATTGGATTGGATGAACCTAATTCAGCAACTGTTATATCTTGTTCTTTCATAAAACTGATACATTTTTTCATTAATTCTCTTTGTATTCCTTTATTTCTATGTTCTTTTTTTGTATATACATTAGAAATATATCCTATTCTTCCAGATAAATTTGTATATAATGGTAAATATTCTATCACTTGTACTGCACAAGTTGCTATGATGCTATTATTGATTTCCTTTACAAAACAGAAATAATCCTTGTTTAAGTGTTTACTAAAGTATGCTTTAGCCTTATTTTGTAATTCTGTATCATCACAATGATAATCTTCTTTTCCTTCTGCCTTTTGGTGTTCAACTCTTAAAATAGATAATTCTTCTATATCTTTTTTATTTGCCTGTCTAATCATTACAATTTCCCCTTAACTTTTCAATAAAATTAGCAATTTTCTTTGCCAAAATTTCTTCCACAAATCTCTGATTTGGATGCCAACCATCCACACAATATTTTTCAAAAAACGATTTATTCTCTGGAAAAAAATCTCCTTCCGTATATAAATCTAATACTAGTATTTTATAGTTGGCACAAATTTCCTCAATTGCCTTTTTCACATTCTCTAAGGTATAGCCATATTGATTGGGAATGGTATCTCCCAAACAATTCATTTTTACAGGTTTCATTTTCTTTTCCTTTCCTTACTTATTTTCTAAAACCGTATAGCTCCCTTGTGGAAAAACCAACCTTATTTCTGTCCCTTCTCTTTGTGTTGAATTCAGTTCAATGGCAATGCCAAGCTTGTCACATAGCTTTTTACACAAATACAAGCCAATTCCTGTCGATTTTTTGTTGGACAATCTTCCATTTGTTCCCGTAAATCCTTTTTCAAAAACTCGCGTAATTTCTCCCTTTTTGATACCAATGCCATTATCTTTCACATATAAAATCACATTCTCTTTTCCCATTTTGGCATAGATTTCAATGTGTGAATTGCTATCTTGCTTTTGATATCTCACACTATTTTGTATCAGCTGATTTAAAATAAAAACAACCCATTTACTATCGGTATTAACACTAATCTCCAAATCATGTAAATTCATACTTATTTTTTCTTGAATGAGTATATTTTTATTTTTCTTAACACATTCATTTACCATCTCTTTTAAATTGCTCTTTTTAATATAATAATCCTTTTCTACGGTATTGCTCCTTGCATAGAAAAGAGCTTGTTCGGTATAGTCTTCTATTTTATCTAATTCCTCATCAATGCTTTTCGTAATTTCATTTTTGTTGTTTTCAATCACCATTTTACTCGCTGTAATTGGTGTTTTAATTTCATGAATCCATAATTCAATATATTCCTTATAATCTTCTTGTAAATATTTATATTGATTTACCTTCTCTAACATAGCTTTATCGGTCTGTTCTAATACCTCTTTTAACAACTTTCCTTCCATAAAATTAGGATTTTTGATTAATTCATTGACTAAATATTTTTCTTCCAATTCATCTAGGATATGAAACACATTTTGATAAAATTTCTTTTTGATAAAATATTCCATGCTAATTCCTATCCAATAGAAGACTATTAAGATGATTGGAATATAGAATTTGATGAAATTCCCTATCGGATAAATGGCTAAAAATATTTCGATTGTGATAAGACCAAACAACAATAAGCTAATGGTCAATAACTTGTCTTTTAAAAAATCTGTAAATCGCATTTTTGAATCCTTTCTACTTTGTTTAATGTTTTATCATCATTTTTGTAATACCGCGTAAGCGACCAAATAATTACAATAAAATATAGCCTTGTCCTCTCTTCGTCTGTAATAATTCTTTTAATTCCAATTCTTCCAACTTATTTCTCAATCTAGTAATATTAACCGTTAAAGTATTATCATCTATAAAATTCTCGCTATCCCATAAATATTCCATAATTTCTTCTCTTGCTACAATCTTATTTCGGTTTTGTACGAGACATTTTAAAATTCTAAATTCATTTTTCGTTAATTCTATTTCTTTGCCATCTTTTTCAATTGTACTTTTATCCGTATTTAAAACAAAATCTTTTGCCTCTATTTTGTCTTGGGCATTGGTTCCTATGTTGGTTCTTCTTAATAACGAGGCTATTTTCGCCAATAAAATTTGAAGATTAAAGGGCTTGGTAATGTAATGGTCGGCTCCATAGTTTAAACTTAATAGTTCATCGATTTCATTGTTTCTACTAGTTACGATAATAATTGGCAGATTGGATTGTTTTCTGATTTCTTTGCATATATATTCTCCATCTGCATTGGGTAGGTTGACATCTAATAATAACAAATTCGGATTTCTATTTAAAATGTCTTGTATCGTATGGTTGAAACTTTTTAGAGTTTCTGCCTGATACCCATTGTTGTTTAAAAAAGTTTCTAATTCATTCCTTAATTTTTCGTCATCTTCTACAATTAAAATTTTTTGCATTTTTAATCTTTTCCTTTCTTAAGACTCAAATCTCGTTAGAAATTTTTCCAACCTTATTTTCTCCCAGTTTATGGTATTATCATAACACTAAAATATCAAAAAAAGCAAGTAATTTTCTATCACTTGCTTTTCAAACTATCTTCTATTTTACTTTTTTATCCAACCATACAAGCCTTCTATGAAAACAGCAACCACTAAAACAATGATCACAGCAACCGTAAAAATTGGGGTAAACAATATACTAGCCAATAAAGCAATGCCACTAATGACAAAAGTATAGCCAAACATTCTAACCATTTTTCGATACATTTTTTCATCTTTTGGCATAGGATGAAATTTTCTCTTCGCCATCTCGTAACTCATTTTAGGAAGGTAATTTCCTGTTAAGATAAAGAAAATACCAATTACCAAACATACACTTTTTCTAACATCTACTGTGCTTCCTAATGGGATTTCGATTAATATGGTAGATACTACGATACTTAGTATTGGCACAAACCATTTTATAATGGTAAGAAATCTTGGTCTTTGTGTCTTTTTGTTTTCTTTCCAATCCGTTATGATACAACAAAAAATTTGCAATCCTGTTAAGATAATAGGTATGCCAAATAAGGCAAAATTCTTGGAAGCATAATTGTCTGCTTGGTTGTTAATATTAAAGTGTACTGGCATTTGTTCTGGTAGTTGTTGATAAAATATAATTCCTAAAACAATAGGTAATAAGCATACTAAACTTGTTATGATTAAAATTTTCCAATTTATATTTTTCATTTTATTCATTCCCTTCTTTCTTCCTAAATCGATAAATCCATGATAATATATCTTCAAAAACAGATGTGTTTAATTCATAATAAATAAAATTTTTGTATTTGTCTTCTATAATTAAATTCGCTTTTTTTAGTTGCGATAAATGGTACGATACAGTCGCTCCTGTGAGATTGAATTTTTCTGCAATTTCGCCTGCCGATTTTTTTTCGACTTTTAACATTTCTAATATGTCTCTTCTGACTGGGTCTGCTATTGCTTTGAGTGTTTCTGACATTCCCATTTGTATCACTTCCTTTTTGGCTATTTAGAAATATTTCTAAATAGATTATATTATAGTTTATTTAAATTGTCAACAACTATTTAGAAAAAAATCTAAATAGTTGTTTTTATCACCTTTTTTAGTTTTACATATTTTATTATTCTCTTATACTAGTTAACTTGCCATCATTTGCTTTTTTATTTTTGCTAACCTACTTTTATCAATATTAACAATTCTTAAGATTGTATTTTCATCTATATTATTTCTTAGCATATTGATAATAATATTATTTTTTTCTTGCTTAATTTCGGTCTCTTGCTTTTCTAGTTTTTTCTCTCGTTCCTTTACTTTCAACTCTTTCTCTTTTACTTTTGATTCTTTCTCTTTTACTTTTGATTCTTGCTCTTTTACTTTTGATTCTTGCTCTTTTACCTTTGACTCTTGTTGTTTTACTTTTGATTGTTGTTTTTTTACTTTTTCTTCCATTTCAAATACTTCATCAATTTTTTTACTTAATATCTCTGCAAACATACTATCTCCTCCCTTTTCTTGGTTTATTTGTAACTCTTGAATAAACTTATTATACTTTTTGTTACTTAGTTTGTTTTTATAAACATATTTTATCATCCTTTGCAGAAGTTCTTTCTGTCTATCTTCCAAATGTGTTTCCATTATTAACTCTAAATATTCTTCTAGTTCTTCATAATTCTTTGCCTTTTCTAGTAACATCACTTTTGTCAAAAAGCCTTCTTTATTTAATAATTCTTGCTTTGTATATTCATTTACATTAATAAATTGAAAATTTTCAAAAAATTCTGGTTTGCAACCAAGTAATTTCTCTTGCTTATCTATCAAATAATTGGCTTTCTCCCATTTTTCAGTTCCTGTGTAAATTACAAATGAAATGACAGACGGCAATTTATAATCCTTTTGTCTTAATTTTTCTTTCTTTATTGCACTTTCTATAATTGCCCATTGATACTTCATAATTCTATATGACATAGCTGGTTCTATTGTTGACTGTTGCTCTATTAGGAAAAATATATTTTGATTTTTCTTTTTATAAATTATGTCAGACTCTATACTTTGAAAATTCTCTGTTATAAATTCTCTATTATACTTTTCCAAATCATCTTCTTTTAAGGCATATTTCGTATTGTCTAACTTTAACCTTTCATTTAAAAATGTTACCACTTCTTTTTTATCATCTAACACGTCTTTAAAAATTTTATCATGTGGTTTATTTATTTGTTTTCTATAACTATATTTTTCTTCTGTGTCACATAACATAAACATTTTATTATACTTATTTTTCTTGAAAAATTTCTTATAATATAGGTAATCATCATAAGTAAATTTCTTTATTTCATTTATTTCTTTCATTTTACCTCCTTTTTATTCTTATGTCAATTTTTATATTGGAGTAAATATGCAATTTGCTTTATTTCTACTGGTATTTTCCTTTCATTTTTACGTTTTTTCTTTTGTTTTGGTTTTCTGGAAATTTGATTTAATTTTTTATTTCGAAATAACACTTATATATTACAACATCTTCTAATATATTTTTCTTTTTTGGAAATAGTTAAACTCTTGATTTAAAAATTTTTAGAGTTCACTTTTAAAGAATTTAAAAATTTATCTGTAATTTTATATCCTACCAGCTTCTTTAGATCTCCTTTTGGCAAGTTGTAAATTGCTTTATAAATTCTAAGCCTTTGAATTTTATCTTGTTTCTCAATGAATTTGAGGGCTTTCGGTCTAATCTTTATCTTGTAAGTCATCATAAGTCAACCCCTCTCTTTTTAGCATTTCTTCAAAAGAAACTGCATTTTTTAATTCTTTCTCTTTGGTATCTTTGCTTTCTATTAAATAGTCTAAATACATTACTTTTTCAGTAATATCCATATTTTCTAAGATGATATTAGGCTCTAATCTTAAAAGTTCAGATCCAATTGCTTTTTCCATTAAAGTTCTTATTGAATTTAAACACTCTACATTAAGTCTTGGCGTCATTTTAATCACATTTTTAATGGCTTGGATTTGTGCTTCAGACATTATCAATCAGCTCCTTTCTTTTTATTTTGTGTGTTTATTATAACAAGATTGGAAGAAAATTACAATATCTGACTAAAAATATGTGTAATTAATCTGTGATAATATTACCCTAAGAAAATATCTCATGAAAATGATA
>CAOJZE010000096.1 GCA_948466095.1 uncultured Clostridium sp. | reverse complement strand
TGAGTGGTGGTGTGAGAGGGGAAAAACACATTAAGTGTTATCCTCTACTCGATTAAGCTAATATTAAAAAGAAAGAGTGAAACAAATGAACGATTATATTACCATAATTGGAGGAGGCTTAGCAGGATGCGAAGCAGCCTATCAAATTGCCAAGAAAAAAATAAAAGTAAAATTATATGAAATGAAACCACAAAAATACTCACCAGCACATAGCAGTTCTGATTTAGCAGAAATTGTATGTAGCAATTCTTTTAAATCCAATTTATTGACAAATGCATGTGGTTTATTAAAAGAAGAATTAAGAAGGCTAGATTCTTTATTGATTCGTATAGCAGATGCAACAAGAGTGCCAGCAGGACAAGCTTTGGCAGTGGATAGAGTGGCTTTTGCTGAAAAAGTAACAAAAGAGATAACGAAAAATCCCTATATTGAAATCGTGAAAAAAGAAGTTACAGATATAAAAGAAATGTTAAAGAATGGTATTGTCATCATTGCTACTGGACCATTAACATCTGACGGATTAGCAAGTCAAATTCAAGAATTGACAGGGCAGGACAAACTATACTTTTACGATGCGGCTGCACCAATCCTTCAAAAAGATAGTATTGATTTTGATATTGCTTTTTATGGAGACCGATATTCCCAAGAGAAGAAAAAACAAGAGACAGAGGAAGAGTGGAAACAAAGACTATCTAAACAAGAGAGGGAAGAACAAAGCTATGTTAATTTGCCCATGAATCAAGAAGAATATGAAGCTTTTTGGAAAGCATTGGTAGAAGCGGAAGTAGTCACTTTGCACGACTTTGAAAAAAGAGAAATTTTTGAAGGTTGTATGCCAATTGAGATTATGGCAAAAAGAGGCATAGATACGTTACGATTTGGACCATTGAAACCAGTCGGATTTGATGACCCAAGAACGGCAAAAAGACCATATGCAGTTGTGCAATTAAGGCAAGATGATAAACAGGCAAGTCTTTATAATATGGTCGGTTTTCAAACCAATTTAAAATATGGAGAACAAAAAAGAGTATTTGGTAAAATACCAGGATTGCAAAATGTTGAATTTGTAAAATATGGCGTTATGCATAGAAATACCTATATCAATGCAAGCGAATTATTAGAGGAAACTTATCGATTAAAAAGTATACCAAACCTTTACTTTGCTGGACAAATAACAGGAGTGGAGGGCTATGTGGAATCGATCTCCTCTGGATTAGTAGCAGGTTTAAACGCTAGTCATGATTTTGGGGATGAGTTAGCTGTGCGAAGCAAAGCTGAGTTACAGACAACTTATGCAGAGGCTCGGAGGAAAAAGTTATCGTTTTTCAGAATATACGGTAATAGGTGCTTTGGCAAAGTATATTTCGACTCCTAATGATAATTTCCAACCAATGAATGCTAATTTTGGTATATTGCCTGAGCTAGAGGGGAAGAAGATAAAAGATAAAAAAGAAAGATATAGAAGATTAGCGGAGAGGAGTTTAAAATATTTAAAGATATAATGTTACAATTATTTTAAGTTTTCATAAAAAAACTAAACAATTTACATAAAACTGTTGCCGAAATGTGTAGATTATGGTAAAATATTAAATAGATATGTTTAAATCAATGGAAAGAAGGGAGATTTTTATGGATATAGAAGGAGCAAAAAAAGAATTAATAGAAAGTTTAGCAATGTTAGATATGGAGCTAACAAAGGAGGAAATTGAAAAGGCATCTAGGGAAGAGCTTTTAAAATACATAGAATTAACCGAAAAAATAAAAGCAAGATTAGATATTTTATAAACGAAAGGGGTGAGAAGTAATAGTATAGAATGCTATTACGATAATTATGGCAATGTCAGTGGAAGAAATTAATAAAAAATTAGAAAAAGTATGGAAAGATTTAGACAAGGCGATTGAAAATCAAGATATAAAAGAGGTAGAAAGTACAATTAAAAGAGCACAAAAACTAAATGAGAAAGCTGAAGGAGAGACCAATGAAAATATTTTAAAGGAATTAGAAAAAAAAATTATACAAATAGCACAAGACATTCATCCAGATAGTGGATTAGAAGTAGACGAGAGAATAGAATTAACAAAAATAAGAGGAGAAATACAAAAAGCAACAACCCCTTTTAAAAAAATAGAAGAAGTTGTTGAAAAATTAAGTAAAGAATCTACGAATCAAGAAGATTTGAAAAATCATAAAGAACAACAAAAGGAAGAAAATACTATTAAAATAGATGTTCTTAAAGAGAATAGTGAACAATTAACAAAATCAATGATAGATATTGAAATGAGGTATCTAGAGCCAATAAAAAATAATCAAGAAGCTATAAAATTAATGAATCAAATTTTTAAGGAAGCTGATGTTATAAAAAATGCAGATAAACATTCGGATGCAGAGATTATTGATGCAGAAAACTCGAAAATTAGATCTATATTATCACAATTAGAATCAAAAGGAATAGATATAAGTCAAACTGATGGTTTTGAGGCAGATTTGAGCAAAATTTATATATTAAATACCACAGTTTCTACATTAAAGACCAACAATGAAACTATGCTAAAGGAATTTGAGAAGGATACAAGCATATCACAAGAATTGAGAAAACGATATCAACTTGACCAGATTCAAGATGATGAAGAGTTAATGAAAAAATATGGAGAAATGAAAAAGACAAAGCAAAAATATATTTCTGAAATCCGTATTTTGCAAGCTGAAAATAAGCAGATAGATGAAACAATTCAGGTATTGGACAACGAAAAAGAGTTAAGAAATATTGCTTACAAGAAAGATGGAACTGAAAAGGATAAAGTGACTGTAGGAAATACAGTATTACAAAATCAAATTTATAAAGATGAAATAAAGAACACAATTGACAATCAATTTCGTGATCGAAGAGGTCTATTTAAAAATACACGTGCTAAATGGCGTTATTACAAAGAAATAGAAGGAAAAGGTTGGCTCAAAGCATTGTGGAATGCTGCTACGCATAAAACTAAAAAGGTCAAAAGGCTTGCTGTGTTTAACGAAGCAGTGAATAAGGGCAAGGAATTATCGCAATATGGAATGTCTGTAATGCAACAAAGACGAAGCAATTTTGTGGAAACAGTACGAAAAGAGGCGATGAAAGAACTATCTAAAGACCCGAATTTAACAGAAAATGATATAAAAGATAATGTGATAGAAAAGGCATATACAAGTGCTTTGGGAGAAGAAAGAGATTAAGAACAAGAAAAATTCATTTTGAAAATGTTTCCCCTTAAAGTACACATTGATAAAAAGAGGTGTGTACTTTAAGGGGGTTTTTGTGGATAAAAACAGTTGATTTCTAAGAAAAAATTTTTTATTCGTTACCACTGGCTTAGAAAATCTAGATTTGCTTTTTTGGTAAAAAAAGTATATAATAAAAAATAGATTGAATTAGAACATTTCAATCTAAATATTACTTAAAAAGAAAAGAGGTAGGAGAATGCAAGTAAGTAAAGAAGAGATTTTACACATTGCTAATTTAGCTCATTTGAATTTAGAAGAAGATGAAATTGATAGTTATATATTACACTTACAAGATATTTTGAATTTTGCCAACATTGTAAATAATGCACCTATAGAAAATTTAGATATAACGGTAGGTGCTAATGAAGCAAAAAATGTGTTCCGAAAAGATGAAATAAAAGTGTTTCAAGATAATGAAGGATTGCTACAAAACGCAGTGGAAAAAGAGAAAAATATGTTTAAAATACCAAAAGTTCTTTAAGCCGTTTGAACAAAGCAAGTTACGGATTAAAGATGATACTGACCGAAGGGGAGTTGTAAACAATAGATATAGGAGGAAAACAGATGAATATCACAGAATTAACCGTACATGAATTACAAGAAAAATTAAAAAGCAAAGAATTAACCATAACAGATATAACCAAAGCCTATGTTAATAGAATTACTGAGAAAGAAAACGATGTACAAGCTTTTGTAACGCAATTAACAGAAGAAGCAATAGAACAAGCAAAAGACATTCAAAACAAAGTAGAAAAAGGCGAAATCAAAGGGGAATTAGCAGGAATTCCAATTGGAATTAAAGACAATATGTGTACAAAAGGTGTAAAAACAACTTGTAGTTCAAAGATGTTAGAAAATTTTGTAGCACCCTATGATGCTACTGTTGTCGAAAAGGTAAATAAGGAAAACATGATAGATTTAGGAAAGCTAAACATGGACGAATTTGCGATGGGAGGGTCAACAGAATATTCCTATTTCAAAAAGACAAGAAATCCATGGAACCTAAATAAAGTACCAGGAGGTTCTTCAGGTGGAAGTGCAGCAGCAGTAGCAGCAGGATTAGTTCCATGGGCTTTAGGTTCTGATACAGGTGGTTCTATTAGACAACCTTCTAGTTTTTGTGGGGTAGTTGGTTTAAAACCAACTTATGGATTAGTATCTAGATATGGACTAGTAGCATTTGCCTCATCATTAGACCAAATTGGTCCAATTACAAAAGATGTAGAAGATGCTGCTATATTATTAAATATTATGGCAGGACATGATGAAAAAGATACTACATCCATTGATAGACCAAAAGTAGATTATACCAAAGCACTTAAAAATGATGTAAAAGGATTAAAAATAGGAGTTCCAAGAGAATTTTTTGGAGAAGGTATCAATGAAGAAGTAAAAGAATCTTTAGAAATGGCAATTGAAAAATACAAAGAATTGGGAGCAGAAATAGAAGAATTTTCGTTAGATATTTCTCAATATGCATTGGCGACTTATTATATTATTGCTTGTGCAGAGGCAAGTTCTAACTTAGGTAGATTTGATGGGATTCGCTATACCTATCGTACACCAGAATTTAAAAATCTAAAGGAAATTTATAAGAAATCAAGAAGTGAGGCTTTTGGTGCAGAAGTAAAAAGAAGAATTATTTTAGGAACTTATGTGTTGTCTTCTGGGTACTACGATGCTTATTACAAAAAAGCGCAACAAGTACGTACTTTGGTTATGAATGAATTTAACAAAGCATTTGAAAAATATGATGTTATTTTAACACCAACATCACCAACAGTGGCTTTTGATATTGGTTCAAAATCGAATAATCCATTAGAAATGTATTTAGCAGATATTTGTACTGTATCTGTCAATGTAGCAGGACTTCCAGGAATATCCATTCCGTGTGGCGTAGATAAAGAAGGAATGCCAATTGGAATGCAATTAATTGGAAACAAATTCTGCGAAGAAACGATATTAAGGGTAGCTTATACTTTTGAGCAAGCGATTAAGTTTAGAGAGAACTATAAACCAGAGTTTAAGTTAGCTGTAAGCGAAGAATGAGCTGTACAGATAACTTATGCAATCGAACGAAGTGAGATTGTAAACATTGAACTAAGAGGAGGAAAAAATGTCAAGAGAAGATTATGAAACAGTAATAGGATTAGAGGTTCATGCAGAACTATCAACCAATACAAAAATATTTTGTTCTTGTCCAACTAAGTTTGGAGCAGAGCCGAATACACAAACTTGTCCAATTTGTATGGCTATGCCAGGCACATTGCCAGTGCTAAATGAAAAAGTGGTAGAATATGCGGTTAAGGCGGGTTTAGCAACTAATTGCGAAATTGCAAGAGATAGTAAAAACGACAGAAAAAATTATTTTTATCCAGATTTACCAAAAGCGTATCAAATATCACAATTTGACAAGCCACTATGTGAACATGGTTATATTGAAATTGATACAGATAATGGCAAAAAGAAAATTGGATTAACGAGAATTCATATAGAAGAAGATGCCGGCAAATTAAATCATGATGAATTTGGAGGAGGAAGTTTGGTCGATTTAAACAGAGCAGGAGTTCCTCTTATTGAGATTGTTTCTGAACCAGATATTAGAAATGCGGAAGAAACAGAAAAATATTTAAGAAAATTAAAGTCTATTTTAGAATATATTGAAGTATCTGATTGTAAGATGCAAGAGGGGTCTTTAAGAGCAGATGTCAATGTTTCTATTAGAAAAAAAGGAGATACAAAACTTGGTACTCGTACCGAAATGAAAAATATGAACTCTTTTAGAAGTATTGCAAGAGCCATTGAATATGAAGTAGATAGACAAATTGATGTAATGGAAGATGGCGGAAAAATTGAACAAGAGACCTTAAGATGGGATGAAGTATCTGGGAAAACTTTTTCTATGAGGGATAAAGAGGATGCACAAGATTATCGCTATTTCCCAGACCCAGATTTAGTAGCGATTAAATTATCAGAAGAATATATTGAAAATATTAAAAATACTTTACCAGAATTGCCAGAAAGCAGAAAACAAAGATATCTAGAAGAATATAAATTGTCTGAAAAAGATGCTAATTTAATTACCTCTTCTAAATATTTATCCGACTTATTTGAACAAGCAATTGAAGTGTGTCATAATCCAAAAGCAGTAAATAACTGGATTATATCAGACATATCAAGAATTTTAAATGAAACAGAGATGGAGCCAATTGAAATACCTTTTGATGCCAAACAATTAGGTAAATTAGTGATATTGATTGATAAAGGAACCATTAGTTCAAGTATTGGTAAAAAAGTATTAACAGAATTATTTGAGAATCCAAGAGACCCTGAAGAAATTATCCAAGAAAAAGGTTGGATTCAAATATCAGATGAAGGAGCTATTAAGGAAGTA
This sequence comes from uncultured Clostridium sp., assembly GCA_948466095.1. Lineage (GTDB taxonomy): Bacteria > Bacillota > Clostridia > TANB77 > CAG-508 > CAG-269. The sequence goes on along the minus strand of CAOJZE010000096.1, from coordinate 390 downwards.
GTACTAAAAATATTGGAGGCAAATCCACAGTCTATTGCAGATTATAAAGCTGGAAAGGATAGAGCTTTAGGTTTCTTAGTAGGACAAGCTATGAAGGAGACAAAGGGACAAGCGAATCCTCAAATGTTGAACAAGATGTTTTTGGAAGAATTGAAGAAATAATGTAATTTGAATTTACTGATTAAAGAATTAAAAGACATAAAATTATTTCAGACAGTGAAAGTTGCAGGTGTATCCATTGAATGGAAAAATGGAGCAGATATTTGCCCAGACGAATTATATAATAATAGTATAAAAATTTAAGAGGGTTCCTATTTTAGGACACCCTCTTTTAAAATGTGCGACAGGCATGTCGTTTAGCTAATTGGTGAAAGTCCATAGTGGAGGTAG
>CAOJZE010000095.1 GCA_948466095.1 uncultured Clostridium sp. | reverse complement strand
AATTTACAGACTGTGTGATGTTGGGAGTTGCAAATAAAAAATCATAATAACCTTTATTGATTATTTCAAAAATTGCCAAAAAGGTCCATCCCTCTTGGCAATCTTCTTACATTCCTAATAATTTTAATTCAATATTTTCCATTTTGTATTTACCATCCACTAAAACAAATTCTACTAAGGTATCCTCCAAAGTCTCTTTATTTTGTCTTAAATCAGTTGTAAAATACAATTTAATTTGTGGTATTTCCACTCCATTTTTTACAATCTCTTTAAAAGTCTCTGCCATATGTTTTTCATCTTCACAAATCAAAATTAATTGTGGCATACCAGTAAAGCCAGAATCTCCTGCTACAAAGTTTTCATAGAATTCTTTGTATAATCTTATTTTATCTATTGCTTTCTTTTGCCAATCATCTTCTCTTCGAATTACTTCAAAAACAAATTGAATGGATTTACCATTTTTCGTTAATTTTACGCTTCCACCAGTTGCCTTAAAAACCTTTCCTACTACTTTTGCTGTAATGGTAGGTTTTACCACATAGCTATCAAAAGCTTTTACCTTTCTTAAATAAGCGATAAGTGTTTGATTTCCCGCTAATCTCTTCTTTATCATTGGAACTGGTTTTGTATTATCAGATGGTTGCCATTTACACTCAATTTCTTTTGAATTTAACAAATATTTCCCCATTTTTTCCAAACAATAGATTCTATAAATTCCTTTTCCTTCATCAGAAGTAAAATAATATCTTGTTAATATTTTAGATTTTACAAGTTGATCCAATTTATTATTCAACTTATCTTGAGATTTTGGATCAATCCCTTTAATTTCTAGCATTTGATACAATTGTCTTGAGGTAATAAACTCAAATTCATTCACCAATTCTAAAATAGCAAAATGAATCTCATTAATATGCCCTATGTCTATCTTATGTACAATTTGGTTCATGGATACATATCCATCCTTCCCATCAAATGTTTTGATTTCACCTTCTCTAATAGCAAATGGTGATACTTGTGCTTTAATTTGGTTATCTTCAACCATTTTAAATCCCTCCTATACAATTAATAATTTTATTTTTTTTCTTTGGTCATCTATTTTTTTGATATAGACATCTACTGGTTGTCCATAAGTAACCCCTTCTTTATATTCTGCCATTCCGACTAAATTAGGAGTTAATTCAATAAAAATGCCATTTTTATGCTTCTCTGTTTCTCTAACGATTCCTTTTGTCTTCATACCTTTCATGAATTTTTTAACATTTTCCTCCCATGTTCCTAATGTCTCTTTATAGGATAAAATGACCTTACCAGTATCTCTCTCTATCGATTTTACCACAACTTCTACTTTTTGTCCAATATTTAATCTTTCATAAGGTGTTTTGATTCTTGCCACTGATAAATCTTCAATATGTACTAAGCCTACAATTCCTCCACCAATTTCGATAAAGGCCCCATATGGTTTGATATTTTTCACAATTCCTGTTACTTTTGTTCCCTCTTGTAAATCATTTTTTACCCACTCTAAAGCTTCCTCTTGTACTTCTCGCCTAGACACAATCACACGGTTATCATCTTTCGCCTCTTTTATTTTAAACTGCACAAATTTATGAACTTTACCAGTACATAAATTAGTTCTTGGTAATCCTTCTTCTCCTATATTAATTGCTTCTATTTCTTGTCTTGGCATAATCCCTGTTAATCCATTCTCAAATTGAATATATAAATTATAATCATTATCACATTTCTTAACAAGTCCTTGTAACGTTTCATTTTTTTGCCTATAATGATTGATATTCTCTTGGTCTAATGACGTAATTTCATTATTCCAGCCTTCTGGCTTGAATTTTAATGAATTCATTGGTTTCTTTTCTCCTTTTTCCTCTGTTTGTTTTATTATATCTATTTTCTAATTTATTTTCAACCTTCTTGAAGATAAAATTTTAATGCTTTTTTGTTACAATTCACAGTTATTAATTTTGTTATTACTTATTTAAGCTGTGAATCGTAACATTTTTTAAATCTTCAAGATAAAATTTGGTTCATCTCTTTTTTACTTAGATATCTCCATTTTCCTAATGGTAATTCTTTTACTCCAATTCCCGCTATCTTGCTTCTATGTAATGCCAATACCTTGTGTCCCACTATCTCACACATCTTACGAACCTGTCTATTTTTCCCCTCGTGTATTGTAATCTCTAATCTTGATTGATTCTTGTCCTCTTCTATTTTTAATATTTTAACTTTAGCTGGTCTTGTAACATAATCCTCTATTTTTACCCCCTTTTTCAACATTTCTATGGTAGTTTTGGTAATGCTTCCTTTGATTGTAACCGTATACGTTTTTTCAATTTCATGTTTAGGATGTGTCACTTGATAAACAAAATCCCCATCATTGGTCAATAATAAGGCACCTGATGTATACATATCCAATCTCCCCACTGGAACAATTCTTTGTTTCACCTTTACTAAATCCAACACAGAATCTCGATTAAATTGGTCTTTTGCTGTCGTCACATAACCAATAGGCTTGTTTAATAAAATATAAACTTTTTCATCCTTTCTTGTTATCCTCTTTCCTTCATATTCTATCTTATCTTTTTCTGGATTTATTTTCGTTCCAAGCTCTGTTACTTTGACATCATTTACCTTGACTTTTCCTTGTTGAATCAATTCTTCTGCTTTTCTTCTAGAGGCAATTCCCGCTTCTGCCAAATATTTTTGTAATCTTATTTCTTCCAAACTTTTTCCTCCTAAGCATAGGACATAGGGACGTAGATAATGTCCCTATGTTCATTCATCTAATTTCTTCTTTATAAACCTAATACTATTCTCTAAGGTATTTATCAACTCTTTTTCTGTATATATACTATACTCTATGTTTTGTTTCTCATCTTCTATGTGTATCATTTTTTGAATAAATAAAATAGTATTTTCTATGTCCTCTTGCGTATATTCAAATTCTTTTATATCTTCAGCATATCTTTTAATTTGGTCACTATATACTGGCATGATTATTTTCTGCTCGTTTTTTAAAAAATTTGTAAACTTTCTAAAATCTTTTTGTTTTATTTTTACGGCATCATCCCAATGCATAATTTGCTTGTTTCCATTATTTAATTTAATTTTAACCAATCTTCTCTCTTTATTATAATTTTGAAAATATTTCTTATAAGTATGTACATTCCAAAAATAATCGGTCAATAAATGACAATAATATCCTTTTATAATCGGATTTTGCATTTTATTTTTATATTCTTTTTTAAAATAATTAATATTTGGTATAGGAATTGTAATGCCATTTATTACTTTAATAGTTGGGTAATGACTTTGATAATCTTTCACAATTTTAGATACCTTCTTAACATTATATCCTTCTAAAATATCTGGCATAATATTAGCAAATATAAACTCATTTTCTGCGACTTTTTGCCTCATTCTATTAGCTGTAACAAAATGTGTAATCCATGATGGCATTTTACTTTCCTCCTTCTAGGACATCATCTACGTCCCCATGTCCTCCATCTCCAAAATTATGGTTTGAAAATAGGCTGGTAATTCTGCTTCTAAAAACATCTCTTCCCCTGTCAATGGATGTTTAAACTGCAAGCTTTTAGCATGTAAACATTGACCTTGAATGCCCCATTCATTTTTCCCATTTGAATAGACAGAATCTCCTATGATAGGATAGCCAATTTGCGATAAATGTACCCTAATTTGATGGGTTCGTCCTGTTTCTATTTTTATTTCTAACAAGGTACAATTATGGCTCGGAAATCTCTTTATTACCTTAAAATGTGTAATTGCCTGTTTCCCATTTTGAGTTACTGCCATTTTTTTTCTGTCTCTTGTGCTTCTTCCAATTGGCATGTTAATAGTTGCTTCGTTTTCTTTGACCATTCCTCTTACCATTGCTATATATATTTTCTGGACTTCATGGTTTTTAATTTGTTCACTTAAGTTGATATGTGCTTTGTCATTCTTAGCAATCATTAAAATTCCTGAAGTATCTTTGTCAATTCTATGAACAATTCCTGGTCGTATTTCTCCTCCAATTCCTGATAAAGAACCTTTGCAAATTGCCATAATAGCATTTACTAAAGTGCCATCTGGATTTCCGTTCGCTGGATGAACTACCATTCCTTTTGGTTTATTCACAACAATGATGTCTGTATCTTCATAAATAATTTCTACTGGAATATCTTGTGCCTTTAATTCAATTTCTTTTGGTTTCTCCTCTTTTACTGTTATCTCATCTTTCTCTTGTATTTTATAAGATGGCTTTGTTTTTCTGCCATTTACTAAAATCTTTTCTTCTTCTATCAATCTTTGAACAGCAACTCGAGAAAGCCCTTCTTTTTGATTGGCTAAAAAGCTATCAATTCGATTGTTCTTCTCTTCATTTTTTACTACAAAAATCTTCAAATCTTACTACATTCCTTTCATTATTAAATCTTATCAAGTTTAATCAATTTTTTATGAAGTAATAATTCGGGGGGACCAACAAATTATAGACTGTTATCAAATTTGTAAATTTGATTTACAGTCTGTTATGCAGTTGGAAATTACAAATAAAAAATAGATTAAATTTCAAATTGATACTAATTTTTTATTTCTTATTTCTCCACTCCTTTACTGTAAACGCTGCAAAGATAGCAGCAATTGCCACCCAACCAATTAATATAAAAATATCCGCTACATTAAATACTGGTAAATTAATAACTTGTCCAAAATCGATAAACTCTGTTACATAACCTCTAAAAACCTTGTCAATTACATTTGAAATACCTCCAGCTAAAATAAAACTTAAAAATATCTTTAATTTTTTATCCACAAACTCATTTTGTGTGGTAATAAATTTGAATATTACCCCTAAAATAACAATATTTGTTAATACATACATAATTACAGAATTAGAACCGATTCCATATGCTGCACTATGATTTTCACTGATTCTAAACTTCAAAACTCCTGAAATGATATTCATTTCTCCTACATTTTGGACCCAAATCTTAAGTATTTGGTCAATCAAAATTATTACAACTACTATACTAATTAATAAAATAGATTCTTTGGTCAATTTCTTTTTCATTCTTGCTTCCCTTCCTTCGTCCCCACTGGTTCCAAGAGTAAATGGGGAAGATTGCCAAGAGGGACAGCCCTTTTTGGCAATTTCGTTTTAACTTTAATAAATTTTTCATCATAAAAAATAAAATACATGACGCGCAGTTTGGGAGGACTCTAATTCATGCAAACCAACTAGATTAACTCCACAATTTATGAATTGAAAATCATCACTTTATATGATTCGTTCGACCAGTAAGGAATGTAATTTTATTTTTTATCATTAAAAATTTATAAATATTTATAATTTATTGCCAAAAAGGCTGTCCCTCTTGGCAATCTTCCCCATTTACTCTTGGAACCAGTGGGGACATTTCATATTATTTTACAATTTCATATATTACAAAATAATCATCTTGATATAATTCTTTATATTTATCTGGCTCTGTCTTTGTAATAATCATATTTACTTTTGAATTCTTATAAGTAATCACATGAGTCATGTCATATTTTTCAAAAATATCACCATAAAATGTTCCTATACTAGAGGTATCAATAAAATCTAAGAAAATATCCTCCTCTTTTCCACTAAATTCTGGTGCATACAAATCTGCTCTAGAATCTATAAATACAGGAATCCCCTTAAACAATAAATAACTTCCATAATTATATTCATTATAAAATCTTGCTGTCTGTAAATCAATATTCTCTAATATAAACTCAGATGCCTCTACAGGATAAGTACTTTCATCTATATATTGGTCATTCAGTTTATCTTTTCCAAGATGATAACTCAAGCCTAATAAGATAATGGTTATGATAAACACTCCTATTATATGGCATAACTTGTTTATTAATTCTTTCTCTTTTTGTTTTGTATAACTCTCTAATAATTGCAATAGTAATCGATTCAATATAACAGAACCTATAATAGCAAACATAGTAATCTGTCTTCTAGAAGTAATCATCAAATAACACAATCCTCCTATCATAAACAAATCACTTAATCTAATTTTAGATTTTGTAAAAATTAATATGGCTAAAAATAAAACGATAGCACACATGGCATCCATATCATTTGATAATGTCATTGGTAAATGTTCATTAATATTTTCTGTCGTATTTCCCTGCATCGTTTTTGCCAAATAGGTATATGGCGTTGTTCCTAGTGGTGTTAATAATCCAGTTAATAGACATATTATCATAATTAAGATAAGCCATTTTACATTCTGATTTTTAATAAATTTAATTTTATACGGATTCTGCAATTCTTTGGTTCTTTTTATTTTTACTTTATCTATCTTTGCTTCCAAATCCTCTAACTCTTTTTTAAGTGTTTCTACTCTTTGCTCTTGCCCAACTTTGTTCGCATATTGTTTTATTTTCATTTTTAATATTGCCAATTTTACTTTTCTATAAATAATGGTTTCCGCCAATATAGCTATTAAATATTCTGCTATATATGGTAGATATAGTACAAAGTAGAATGGAAATACAGCAACATGCACATTAGCTATTATAATTGGTATTATCACCAACCCCACAGCATATCTTTTCTTTTTGGTTTCTAAAAATCGTTCCATGAAATAAATCGTCAAAATAAATAAGATGAAAGTCACTAACTGTGCTCTTGCCGCTATATAACCTCTTATCATATAGATAAATCCTATGGTTAATAAAAATGAAAATAATTGATTTTTGGCTAGCTTTGTATTTACAAAATAGATTGACAAGCCTAAAATAATAGATAATATACAAGTGGTTATATAAATTCCTGTAAAGCCTGAAATACTATAAATAAAATACGTTATGAAATCATATAACCAATGTGGATACGTATAGGCTAAATTCTCATGCCATGAGAATGGGTCTTGTCCATCAATTCCATTTTGAGCAATGTGTTCACCTACTTTAATCGTATAATAGGTATCATTTTGAAAAGTCACTGGTGTTAAGGAAACACAAAAAATGGCAATTAAAATCACTGCTAATATCGTAAATTTAATAGATGCACTTATCTTTTTATGCTTTTTCTTTACTTTTTCTTCCGCTTCTTTTTTCATAAATGAGTCTCCTTTTTTTCAATTTTAACATTCATTATTTGTTATATAAAATATCTCGGATTAGCAAATTTTATTATGTTTTTTATGAAATGACAATTCGGGGGGACCAACAAATTATAGACTGTT
>CAOJZE010000094.1 GCA_948466095.1 uncultured Clostridium sp. | reverse complement strand
ACAAAATCTAATGAAAAACTATCCGCAAACTACTATGATTTTTATTACGCATAAGTCAGAGATAGAGAATTATAGCGAGAGAATCATAAAACTGGAAGCGGGAACATCATGGCACACACATGAGTCTAAAAAATAATAAAGGAATGAGAGTATGAAATCAAAAATCAAATTAAAACAATTGCAAAAGATGTATCAAAATATCGGTTATCATAAAAAGTTTGTAGGATTATTTTTGCTTATTATCATAACTGCAGTCATCGAGATTATAACAGTTCCCTATATTGTAAAGCAAATATTAGATGTTGAAATACCAGAGCAAAATATAAAAGGTTTAATGGTTTTTGTTGGGCTTCAAATCGTTATGATTTTGACACAATGTTATATGGTGTTAGAGCATTGTAAAATGAGATGTAATTTATCACGATGGATAAGAGGTGATTTGCGAAATCGTATTTTTGAAAAATTACAAAAAGTAAGAGCTAAATTTTTTGACGAAAACGAATCTGGCATGATTTTGCAATTTTTACAAGATGATACAGAAAAGGCGGGACAGTTATTTCCTATTATTATAACAGAAATGTTTGTGATGGGATTAGCAAGATTTTCTATTCTTATTATCTTTTTTATGTTTATTCATTTAAAAATCGCACTCATTATATTAGCACTTTATTTGCTAGGACTTTTGGTTACTATCATATGGAATCGAAAAACAATGACAAAAATAGATGAAATCAGAAAGATTAATATGGACGTTTATACAACTATTAATGAAGGGATTCAGAGTTTTTTAACCATTAAGACATTAGGAATTATCAATTATAAAATAAGAGATTTAGAGGTAAAACTAGAAAATTATAATTCTGAAAGTTCAAAATTAGAGAAAATTGTGAGTACTTATCATGGCATATTTTCTTTTATTACATCTTTTTCTATGATTGCTATTATTTATTTTGGTGGAATGGATGTATTACAAGCTATTATGACCTATGCAGAAATTATGCTTATGATAGATTATGCAAGCTATATTGAGTTTGAATTTAATTGGTTTACCAAGCATTTAACGGATTTTAATCAAGCCTTTTATGCTCATTCTAAAATTTTGGAATTACTGGAACAAACAGAAGAGGAGGATTTAAAAAAGGGAGAGAAACTGACTGAAAAAATTACGAGTATTACATTTGATAAGGTGTCTTTTTCTTATAATCATACACAAAAAAATATTAAGGACTTTTCTTTGTCAGTAGCAGAAAATGAAAAAATAGCATTAATTGGTAAAACAGGGGCAGGAAAAACGACGGTTACCAATTTATTGGAAAGATTATACGAACCACAACAGGGAGAAATTCGAATCAATCAAACGGATTATCGAAATTATAGCATTTCTTCTATTCGAGATAAAATTGGATATATTATGCAAGAGGTGCAAATCGTTCCTAATACAATTATAGATAATATTAAATATGTAAATAAAAAAATAACAAAAGAAGAGATAATAAAAATATTTAAGGAATTAAAGTTACATGAAAAGATTATGTCTTTACCGAAACAATATCATACTAATATTTATGAAAATCCTGATGTTCTTTCTACAGGAGAAAGGCAAATAATTAATTTTGCTAGGATTATGGCTATGGCACCAGATGTGATTATTCTGGATGAGGTGACATCTAGTTTGAGTTGGGAGAATGAAGAATTGATTAAGAATGCAATGGATAAAATTTTACAACGGTAGAATTGCTTTTATTATTGCTCATAGATTGTCAACCATTGAGAATTGTGATAAGGTTGTGGAGATGAAGGATGGGAAGATAAATCAATTAAAATGAAAGAAAATGGCACCAAACTCTTGTTTTTAAAAAATAAATATAGTATAATAAGAATTAGGACATGGGGACGTAGATAATGTCCCTAAATACTTAAAACTACTAACTTAATGTATTATCTATTATTTTTTACACATTGTGTGTCGCAACCTTCAGATTTTAAGATAGTAGGTTGCTCCAATCGCACTCGCTTTGCTCGTTTGGTCGCTTACGCGGTGTTGCAAAAATAATAGATAATACATTAAGTTAATGGCATTATTTATGATAGGGACATTATCTACGTCCCCATGTCCCAAGAGAAAAACAGGGGGAAGGTTTTTATGAACGACAAAATCACCATAAAAGGAGCAAAAGAGCACAACTTAAAAAATATAAACTTGGAAATACCAAGAGACAAATTAGTAGTTATTACAGGACTTTCTGGCTCAGGAAAATCAAGCCTAGCATTTGATACTTTATATGCAGAGGGACAAAGGCGATATGTAGAAAGTTTGTCTTCTTATGCAAGGCAATTCTTAGGATTGATGGAAAAGCCAGAGGTAGAAAGGATTGATGGCTTATCACCAGCGATTTCGATTGACCAAAAAACAACGTCTCGAAACCCACGTTCAACGGTTGGAACGGTAACGGAAATCTATGACTACATTCGTTTGCTATATGCCAGAATTGGCGTTCCATATTGTCCAAATTGTCATAAAAAGATAGAAAAGCAAAGCATTGACCAAATTATTGATAATATTATGAGTTTACCAGAGGGAACTAAAATTCAAGTATTGGCACCAGTTGTGAGAGGAAGAAAAGGCGAATTTACCAAACAACTAGAGGGGTATCAAAAAGATGGATTTGTTAGGGTTCGCATTGATGGAGAAGTATATGAATTAGGAATAGATGAGATTCGCTTAGACCGAAAGAAAAAGCATGAAGTAGAATTGATGGTAGATAGGCTAGTCATCAAACCAGATATTGTAAGCCGATTAACCGAATCGGTAGAAACTGCTTTAAAGCATGCAGATAAATTGGTTTTAATTGATGTGATAGGGCAAAAACCGGTTTTGTATAGCTGTAATTATGCTTGCCCAGATTGTGGATTCAGTTTTCCAGAATTAACACCAAGAATGTTTTCTTTTAACAATCCATTTGGAGCTTGTCCAACTTGTACGGGTATTGGTTATTTAATGAAAATGGACGAAGATTTAATCATTCCAGACAAAAATAAAACCTTATACGACGGGGTAAAAGCCTTTGGTGCCAGCACGATGAAAAAAGGCGATACGATGGCGAAAATGTATTTTGAAAGCATTGCCAACTATTATGATGTGCCAATTAAAAATAAAAAAATAAAAGATTTACCAAGATGGTTTTTAGAGAAAATTTTATATGGAACAGGAGAAGAAGAAATTGATTTTGAATATTCTTCTTATGCAGGAGTTCGAAAATTTAAAGCACCCTTTGAAGGAGTCATCCCAACCTTAGATAGACGTCATAGTGAAACCAAGTCACAAGGAATGAGAGATTTTTATGAAATGTATATGAGTAACTCGCCATGTTATGAGTGTCATGGTGCTAGATTAAAACCTGAAATTTTAGCCATTAAAGTAGGAGATAAAAATATCAATGAATTAACAGACATGCCAATCAATCAAATTAAGAAATATCTAAATGGTCTTACCTTAACAAAAACAGAGGTCATGATATCAGAGTTGATTTTAAAGGAGATTGACCAAAGACTACAATTTTTGATGGATGTAGGTTTGGAATACTTAACACTATCTAGAAATGCGGGAAGCTTATCAGGAGGAGAGGCACAAAGAATTCGTTTAGCGACCCAAATTGGTTCTGGGCTAACAGGGGTATTGTATATTTTGGATGAGCCAAGTATTGGGCTTCATCAAAGAGATAATGACAAATTATTAGCCACTCTTAAAAAGTTAAGAGATTTAGGAAATACCCTTTTAGTGGTAGAACATGATGAAGATACCATGTATGCAGCAGACCAAATTATTGATATTGGACCAGGTGCAGGAACACATGGCGGACAAGTGATGGCACAGGGAACAGCAGAGGAAGTAAAACAGGTAGAAGCATCTATTACAGGGCAATACTTAAGTGGAAAAAAACAAATAGCCGTACCAAAAACGAGAAGAAAACACACGAAAACAAAAGTAATTGAAATACAAGAAGCAAGTGAAAACAACTTGAAAAATATCAGTGTAAAATTCCCATTAGGTGTATTTAATTGTGTAACAGGAGTTTCTGGTTCTCGGAAAATCAACTTTGGTGAATGAGGTATTATACAAAACAGTTGCCAAAGAACTAAATGGTTCGAATGAAAAACCAGGAAAATGCAAAGGAATCAAAGGCTTACAACATATTGATAAAATTATCAATATTGACCAATCACCAATTGGAAGAACGCCACGTTCTAATCCAGCAACCTATACAGGAGTATTTGATTTAATTCGTGATATCTTTGCTAGTACAGAAGAAGCTAAAATGAGAGGTTACCAAAAAGGTAGATTTAGCTTTAATGTAGCAGGCGGAAGATGTGAAAGTTGTAATGGTGATGGTGTCCACAAAATTGAGATGCATTTCTTACCAGATATTTATGTGCCATGTGAAGTATGTAAGGGAAAACGATATAACCGCGAAACATTAGAAGTAAAATATAAAGGAAAAACCATTGCTGATGTTCTAGATATGACCGTAGAAGAAGCTTTAACATTTTTTGATAAAATTCCAAAAATCAAGCAAAAAATGCAAACTTTATATGATGTGGGTCTTAGTTATATCAAGCTAGGACAACCATCTACTACGTTATCAGGAGGAGAGGCACAAAGAGTGAAATTAGCCACAGAATTGTCAAAAAGAGCAACTGGGAAAACACTTTACATTTTAGATGAACCAACAACAGGTCTTCATATTGCAGATGTTCATAAGCTAGTCGATATTTTACAGAGATTAGTGGATACAGGAAATACTATTATTGTGATTGAACATAATTTGGATTTAATTAAAACTTGTGACCATATTATTGATTTGGGCCCAGAGGGTGGCGATAATGGAGGAGAAGTGGTGGCTGTTGGGACACCAGAACAAATCTGTACCAATGAAAGAAGCCATACAGGTAAGTTTTTGAAGAAATATTTGGAATGATTTTAGAGGAGAATTGTTTTAATATTGAGGTATTAGCAATTCTTCCTTTATTTTTATAAAAAATATGATAAAAATCTCGTGAATCGTCAATACTAACTCTAAGTATTTGATTTAGAGGAGGAAAACCATGTTTAATTTTAGAACAGACTTAGCATCAGAAAGAAGAGAAATCTATCAAAAAGCCAATCGATTAGAAGAAATTGATGGAATCGAGGCAAATCAAGAGGAAATCAATGAAAACATAAAAGTAGAGAGAGTAAAAATAACCAATGAAAACGGAGAAAAGGCAATTGGAAAGCCAGTAGGAAATTATATCACCATTGACATTAAAAAATTAAAAATTGCACAAGAGGAGGAAATACAAAAAGCAGCTGAAACCTTAACCAAAGAATTAAAACAAGTTATTGGAAATCATGTAGACAGTCAAGGAGAAATTTTAGTAGTAGGACTTGGCAATATTTACGTGACACCAGATGCGTTAGGTCCCAAAGTGATTAACGAAATAGAGGTTACCAGACATATTATTAACTATCTACCACAATATGTAGAAGAAGGAACCAGAATGGTAAGTGCTATATCGCCAGGAGTTTTAGGAACAACAGGAATTGAGACAGTTGAGATTTTAAAAGGAATTGTAGATAATATTCATCCTAAATTAGTGGTTGTAATTGATGCCTTAGCTTCTCGTAGTATTGAAAGAATTAGTAGTACGGTTCAATTATCAGATACAGGGATTGTTCCAGGTGCAGGAGTAGGGAATACAAGAAGCGAGATTAGTCAAAATACGTTAGGGGTTCCAGTGGTAGCAATTGGTATTCCAACTGTGGTAGAGACAGCCGTTTTGGTAAATGATTGCTTGGATTTATTCATCGAGAAATTACAAAAGGAAGCAAAATCGAATGATTATTTGAATCAATTAAAGGAGGAGGATAATTATGAGGAAATAAAGGAAGCTTTAGTTCCCAATGATTATAATTTAATTGTGACACCAAAGGAAATTGATGATTTGATTGAAAATATGAAGGAAATTGTAGCAAGTGGTATTAATGGAGCCATGTAAGTGTAATGTTATATCTAATAGTGAAATGAAAAATTTATTATATTTTTTTAGTAACAAAGATAAAATAAAAAAATGTTAAAAAGTGTTGCAAATTGTATTTTGTTACGATATAATCAGACTATAAAAAAGAAATATGAGGAGGATTATTATGGAAGAAAAACAAAATGCAAAAGCAACAGAAAAAGTAGAAAAGAAAGTAGCAGATAAAAAACCGACAACAGAAGCAAAAAAGGAGACAAAAAAACAAGGGGCACCAAAAAAAGATACGAACAAAAAATTTGAAAAAATAAAGGGAGAAATTAAAAAAATAGATAATAGAATTATCATAGGTGTGGCAGTAGCAGTAGTTGTTCTAATTGCTATCTTAGCATGTGTATTTTTTATGTCAGATTCTCCTAAAAAAGTGGTAGAGAAAGAGTTAAGTGAAATAAAAGCTGGAAATTATGGTCAAACTACGATGTTATCTGATTTAATAGAAGAAGACGAATTTGATGAAGAAGCCAAAAAATTGCTTTTTGATAAATTGGAATGGAAAGTTCTTAATTTGAAAGAAGAAGGAGATAAAGCAACTGTTGAATTAGAAATTACCAATAAAGATTTCAAAACCATTATGGAAAATTGTATACAAAGAGCCATTAAATCAATGCTTACTAACTCAAACAATGATGGTGAAGGAGAAATTGCAAATTGCTTAATTGAAGAATTAAAAAATGATGAAATACAAACTGTAACTACAAATCAATCTATTGTATTAGAGAAAAAAGATGGAAAATGGGAAGTAGCAGAAGATAATGATTTTGCTAATATTCTATTACCAGGATTTAATGATGCTGTTAATGCATTTAACTAAAATTCAAAATTCCACATTTCAGAATTAAGAATGCTCTGAATGTGGAATTTTTCTATTTAAATTTTTATGGGAGACTTTGTATAAATTACAAATATTGCAATCTTTGCATAAACTAACTTTATTTTCAAACACTAATTGTAAGGTATTAATAAATTCATTGTTATCCTCATCTACTAAATGAATGTAAATTTTTCTAGGGAGTAGAGTAAGTAGCGAATTTAAGATATAATCATTGGATGAGAAACTAATATCACTTAAATATTTCGCTTTAAAAATATCATCAGTAACTACAATTGAATTCTTGTTTTCATCTAGTAAGATAGATTCGGAAGAAGAAAAAATGATATGCACCATCTCACAGCCACAAGTTTGAGAGTTGATATATAATTTGAGTAAGGAAATGAATTCAAG
>CAOJZE010000093.1 GCA_948466095.1 uncultured Clostridium sp. | reverse complement strand
CTTTAAAAGGCTTTGAGAATAAACCCATACTTTTATTTTTCATAGCCCTTAGTGTATTAACAATTTGGGAATACTTAGTAGGGGTATTATTAGAAACAATGTTTCATACAAAATATTGGGATTATTCTAATCATAAGTTTAATTTTCAAGGACGTATATGTTTAACAAATTCAATTTATTGGGGAATATTAGGCGTTTTATTTGTAAAATATATTCATCCATTTATACAAGAAATAGTAGAAAAAATTGATACTAATTTATTAAATTATATTATGGCTATTTTATTTATGGTTTTTGTGGTAGACACGATATCCTCTATTATTCGTGTAAAAAATATAAAAACAACCTTAGAAAAAATAGAAAAAATCAATAAAGAAATTAAAGAAAAATTAAAACAAAAACAAGAAAAAATTGCAACGGCAGAAAATATTCAACAAATGGTGGAACAATTGAACAAGAGAAGAAACAAAATCATTTTGCGTTTATATAAAAATGTGTCTCGTTTGAAAAAAGCCTTTCCAGCTATTAATACCAATGAGATTACAGAAATTTTAAACCACAAAATTGAAATCAGGAAAAAAAGAGTAAAAAACAAACAAAAGGACTTGAAATAATCAAGTCTTTTTGTATATAATGAAGAAAAATAAAGGGAGGAATCAGTTAGATGATGCAAGATGTTTATATTATTGATGATGATGATTCATCAATTGTTATTTTTAGAGAGTTATTTAGAAATGACCCAGAATATAAGTTTACGAGCGTGAAAACAGAACAAATAGATATTGCTTTAAAAAATATACCATCATTAATTGTTATTAACGAAGATGCTATCGATCGTGATGTTGTCGATTTGTGTAGAAAAATAAGAAAAGATGAGGATAATACCATAACACCAGTTATTGTTGTATCATCTAATGGAGATAGAGAACATAGATTAAAAATATTACATGAATCAATTGAATATTTTATTAAAAAACCAGTGGATGAACAATATTTGTATCATACGGTAAAGAACCTAAGTAGACTTCTCTCTACTAATAGGCGAATAAGTCCATTAACAGGATTACCAGGAAATGTACAAATACATGCTGAATTAAAAAAACGAATCTTAAAAAAAGAAGCTTTCTGCGTGTTGTATCTAGATTTAGATAATTTTAAAGCATATAATGATATATATGGATTTTTAAAAGGAGACGAAATTATTGAATTCACAGCACAGGTTATCATTCGATGTATTCATAAAAGTGGAATGGATGATACTTTTATTGGACATATTGGACGGAGATGATTTTGTGGCATTGATTCCAGGAAATTCCTGTGATAAATTATGCCAAAATATATTAGCTTATTTTGACCATAATGTGGGAAGATATTTTACAGATGATGATTTAGATAAGGGATATATTGAAGTGGCTAATAGAAAGGGAATTATAGAACAATTCCCATTAACTTCTTTGTCAATAGGAGTTGTTATAGCTGATGTAGGCAGGTTTAGCAATATTTTGGAAATTGGGGAAGCAGGAGCTCAAGTAAAACATGTAGCTAAGTCAGTTATGGGAAGCAGTTATGCTGTTGATAGAAGAAAATAAAAAGTAAAATGTTTATGTTTGACTATTACTTAAAACTATTTCTAGTCTTTTTTTAAATATCTCGCATTTTTAAATAGAATATGAATATAAATATAAAGAAAATATTTATATGTGAGGTTATTATATGTTAGTTCTCAGCAGAAAAAGAATATCAATCGTAGTGTTATGCGTATTTATCTCTGTGTTAAGTTTTATCGTAGCAACTACAAAGAAAGAAGAAAAATCAATTCCAACAACAGCAACTCCGGTATCAGGCAGAACCATTGTAATTGATGCAGGGCATGGAGTTCCAGATGAACGGAGCACAAAGTAGTTCTGGAACAACAGAAGCAGAAACAAATTTGAAAATTGCCTTAAAATTACAAAATTTATTAGAAACTAGTGGAAGTAATGTTATATTAACGCGTTCTGATGAAAATGCCATTTATGATTTAGATGCTCAAAGTTTAAAACAAAAGAAAATCTCTGATATTCACAATCGAGTTAAAATTGGAAATGAATCAAGTAGCGATATTTTTATTAGTATTCACTTAAATAAAATACCCCAACAACAATATTGGGGTTGGCAATGTTTTTATAAAAATGGAGACGAAAAAAGCACGAATTTGGCAAAACAAATTCAAGCTAACTTGAATGATGCCATTCAAAAAGACAATAAAAGAGTAGCGATGAAATTAGATACTATCTATATTATGAAACATGTAGAGATTCCTATTTCTATTGTAGAGTGTGGATTTTTGTCAAATCCAGAAGAAGAAAAACTACTATTGGAAGATGATTATCAGAATAAGTTAGCTTGGGGAATTTATAATGGAATAACAGATTATTTTGCTATGGAATAAATGGAAAAATATTTTTAAGTTTCGTTTTTTTGGAAGAGTTTACCCCTAAAAACCGAAACTTAAAAATATTTTTTCTTGCTTTTGAAAAAACGAAATGTTATAATAAAAATGTATCAATAGTGAGGAGGAAAAACAATGGAGATAATAGAAGAAATAAAAGCAAAAATCAAAGAAATATTTCAAAAAACACCTAAAAAAATAAAAAAAGGGATAGCAATAGGAACCCTAGCAACAACAACTGTTGGTGCAGTAGCAAGTTGTAGTGCAGGAAAAGATGCACAAGAGGATAATCTAGTCAGACAAGAGAATGATTTTAAAGAGAGAATGAAAGAGAATGTAGAAGAAAATAAGAATCAAGCAAGCGATCCTAATAATGTAGAAAGAGCTAATCAATTAGAAACAGTAGAAGAGGTAGACGAGTTTTTAAAAGATATTTATATCGAACAATACAAGAAAAAAACAGGAGATACCACTCGAACAACAAAGGATATAGAATTTAAATATAAAACGAATCAAAACTATGTATATGTGAATCAAGAAACAGGGAAAATCATTACACATGGAGAGACACCAAATCAAGTAGAACAGAAATTAAAAGAGGATGGGATTTCTTATAAAATACAACATGATGTTGATATTTATAGAGTTATGGACAAAAATGGAAAAGAATTAGAAGGTATTACTTTACAAAGCAAAGATGGAAAAACAGTTCCTGTTAAAGTTATTTTAGGAGACCAATATGATAATAAGCAAGATACCTCTATTCTTGCTAAAATGGGAATGGTCATGCCTTATGGATTCCATTATAGAGATTCCCTAAAAAAAGGAAATAAAAATGATATAGCAGTAAGCAAAGCAAAATTCATAAAAGCGGTAGAAGACTTTGAAAGTACCCTACACGTAGGAGATGTTATTCAAAATCCAGAAGAAGGATTTGAACCTGGTGAATAAATAATCAAAAATGCATAAAATTTCCACTTCTTGCAAACAATATGTTTAAAACATATTTAGCAAGGAGTGGAAATTTTTGAAGATAAATAAAGTATTAAAAATAAATGGTACCTTACTAGACAAAAACCAATTAGAAAGTCACCTACAAAAAATAGCTTCTATTCATAATTTAAGCAATAAATCACAAAAAGACACCTATCCTGTCCCACACATGTTAGAAAACTTTAAAATCATTGAACAAGTATATCAACTATTAAATGAACATTTAAAATTGGGAATTAGCATTCACCCAGCAGGAGAGTGGCTTTTAGATAATTTATACATCATAGAAGAAACCGTAAAACAAATTCAAAAAGAATTAACACTAAAAAAATATACGAATTTTGTAGGAATAGCAAATGGAACCTATAAAGGATTTGCTAGAATTTACGTATTGGCATCTGAAATAGTAGCTTATACCGATAACAAAATTGAAAGAAGAGACTTAGAGGATTATTTAGTAAGTTATCAAACAAAAAAGACATTAAGTATGGAAGAAATATGGAATATAGGAATATTTCTTCAAATTGCTATTATTGAAAATATTAGAGAAATTTGTGAAAAAATATATAGTTGTCAAATCCAAAAATACAAAGCAGAAAATATTGTAGAAAGATTAGTAGAAAATAAGACAAAACCAGAACAACAATTTAAAGCAAATGCAATAAAAAAGCTAAAAAAAGACGTATTTCAAGACATGAAATATCCTTTTATTGAGTATATGTCCTATATTTTAAAGCGTTATGGGAAAAAAGGATATAGTTACTTAAAAGCATTAGAAGAAGCGGTAGAAATGTCTGAAAATAGTGTTTCAGAAGTCATCAAAAAAGAGCATTTTGACATTGCTGTTAGAAAAGTTTCCATTGGAAATAGTATCACTAGTATGAAAAAGATTCAAAGAATTAACTTTTTAGAAATATTTGAAAAAATCAACGGAGTAGAAGAAATCCTAAGACAAGATCCTAGCCATATCTATGAAAAAATGGACGATAAAACCAAGGAATATTATCGAAATAAAATTAAAGAAATAGCCAAAAAGACAAAAATCTCAGAAATCTATATTGCGAGAAAAGCATTAGAATTAGCCCAAAATTCGGACAAAAATAAGAAATCTTTTCATATTGGATATTATTTAATCGATAAAGGAATGAATGAATTATACGATGTATTACAATATAAAAATAGTAGGCAAATGGAACCAAAAGATAAAACAAGGGCTTATTTATTAGGAATTGGTGCATTTAGTATTTTATTATCACTTGGCATTAGCAGTCTCATTCAATTTAATGTGTTAAGTTTTGTTTTATTTTTGATACCAGCCTCAGAAATAGCAATACAGTTGATACAATATATTTTGAGTAAAGTTGTTAAACCAAATCCAATACCCAAATTAGACTTTTCTCATGGAATTGATGAACAACATAAAACGATGGTAATTATTCCAACTATTTTAAAATCCAAAGAAAAAGTACAAGAATTGATGAAAAAACTAGAAATATTTTATTTGGCGAATCAATCGGATAACATTTATTTTACTTTGCTTGGTGATTGTAGTGAGAGTGACAAACGACAAGAAGAGTTTGACACAGAGGTTATGCAAGAGGGAGAAAGACTAGTCGAACTTTTCAATCAAAAATATAAACAAGACGAAAATAAAATGCCGATTTTTAGTTTTATTTATAGAAAACGTGTGTGGAATGAAAAAGAAGGTGCTTATCTAGGTTGGGAACGAAAAAGAGGAATGATGACACAATTTAATGATTATCTATTAGGAAAAATCAGAAATCCATTTAGAATCAACACTTTAGAAAAGCAACCGAAAGAAAAAATAAAATATATCATTACTTTGGACGCTGATACCGATTTAGTTTTGAATTCTGCGTTTGAATTAGTAGGAGCTATGGCACACATTTTAAATCAGCCAGTTTTAGACAAGGAAAAAAATATAGTAGTAGATGGTTATGGAATCATGCAACCAAGAATTGGCGTAAATTTAACGATTAGTTATCAAACTCTGTTTACTAAAATTTTTGCAGGAGCAGGGGGAATCGATTCTTATACCAATGCTATATCAGATACGTATCAAGATAATTTTCAAGAAGGTATTTTTACAGGAAAGGGAATTTATGATTTAGAAATTTATAGTAAAGTATTAGAAGGTCAGATTCCAGAAAATACAGTATTAAGTCATGATTTATTAGAAGGAAATTATTTACGATGTGGTTTGGTTTCTAATATTATGCTAATGGATGGGTATCCAACAAAGTACAACAGTTTTATGAATCGACTTTCCAGATGGATACGAGGAGATTGGCAAATCATAAGATGGTTAGGTGGTCAAAATCCTCTTTCTTTACTTTCGAAATATAAAATATTGGATAATTTAAGGAGAAGTGTTCTAGAAATAAGTATCATAATGGCTATCCTTTATTGTACTATACTAGGTATCTTAGAAGCAAAACCAATGTATTTAGGGATTGGCATGATGCTAATAGTATCTATTTTTCCTTATTTATTGGAATTATTGAATTATGGCGTATTTAGAAAAGAGGGAGAAGAAAAACAAAAAACATTTACTCCTAAAATTTCAGGAGTAAAAGGAAGCCTATTACGAGCGATTATTACTTTAGGTTGCCTACCCTACAAAGCGTATGTTTCGGCAAAAGCCATTCTAAAAACATTAACAAGGGTTATCATTACCCATCAACATCTTTTAGAATGGACTACCTCAGAAGAAGCAGAAAAACAAGCAAAATCAGATTTGATTTCTTATTACAATCAAATGGCAATGAATGTACTAGCAGGTATTATTGCCATTGGTCTAGGATTACTAAAAGAAAATATAACTGGCATTTTATTAGGTTTATGGTGGAGTTTTACACCAACTGTCATGTGGTATGTAAGTAAAGAGATAAAAAAGGAAAAAGCAGTTGAAAAATTAAGTAAAGACGAAAGAGAATATGTATTAGAAATTGGAAAAAGAACTTGGGATTTCTTCGAAACTTATTTAATAGAAGAAAACAACTATCTGATACCAGATAATTACCAAGAAGACCGAAAAGAAAAAATAGTACCAAGAACCTCTTCTACCAATATAGGATTATCATTATTAGCTGTTATTTCAGCTTGTGATTTACAATATATTACGTTAGAGAAGGCATTGGATTTATTAGGTAAAATGATTGCTTCCATAGAAAGTTTAGACAAATGGAATGGACATCTTTATAATTGGTATCATATCCAAACAAAAGAACCTCTCAATCCAAAGTATGTATCAACGGTTGATAGTGGAAATTTTGTGGGATATTTATATGTGACAAAGGCTTTTTTAAGAGAAAAAGAGAAACATGCCTTGCTATCAGAGAATTCTGAGGCAATAGACAATCCAGAAAAACAATTAGAACAATTAAAAACTCTTAGAAATTCAATCGAGCAAATGATTGAAGATACAGATTTTCGTTTATTATACAATGAAGAACAACAAATTTTTTCCATTGGCTTTAATATAGAGGAAAATCGATTAACAGATTCTTATTATGACTTATTGGCTTCGGAAGCCAGACAAGCAAGTTTAGTAGCCATTGCGAAAAAAGATGTGCCAAGTAGACATTGGAATCATTTAAGCAGAACCCTAACCACATTAGGTAAATACAAAGGTCTTATTTCTTGGTCTGGAACAGCTTTTGAATATTTAATGCCTAATATTAATATTCCAAAATATGAAGGTAGCCTTTTAGATGAATCTTGTAAATTTTTAATTAAAACACAAATGGAGTATAGCCAAAAATTAAATATACCTTGGGGAATTTCAGAAGCAGCATTTAATTTAAAAGATTTACAAGGAAATTATCAATATAAAGCTTTTGGTACACCTTGGCTAGGATTAAAAAGAGGATTGGCTGACGAGATGGTAGTATCTAGTTATGGAGGAATTTTGGCGATTAATGAAATGCCAAAAGAAGAAATTAAAAATCTAAAATGCTTAGAAAAAGAAGGAATGTATGATAA
>CAOJZE010000092.1 GCA_948466095.1 uncultured Clostridium sp. | reverse complement strand
AAAAAAAAAACAACAACAACAAAAAAAAATAATTTCTAAAAATTTTAAAGCAATAAAAATGTTATTCTGTACTACTGCTTCAAATTATGAAGGTGGTGACATGAATGAGTGGCTAATTGAAGATTTAGAAAAATTTAAAAATTTAGGCTTTAAAATAGACGTGTGCGATATTAATGGAATTAGCAAAGAGAATTTTTTACCAAGATTTGAATGGGCAGACGTATTCTATTTTGAAGGTGGAAATACCCAATGGTTAAGAGACTGTATTAAAAAATCAGGATTAGAAGAAAATTTATTAAGATTATTAGAAACTCGAATTTGGATCGGGGCAAGTGCTGGTAGTTGTGTTTTATGTACTACAGTCTGTAATTCTTGCCAAAATTTATTTGATGAAAATATTTCAGGATTTCCAAGAGATGGTTTAGGTTTTGTTGATTTTCAATTTGTTCCACATCTTAACAATGAAGATTTTCCAAAAATAAATTTTGAAAATTTAGAAAATGCAAGTAAAAATTTGCGAGAAATTGATGGTAAAAAGTTATATATTGTTGATGATAATGGTGCAGTAAGTGTAAACAATGAAAATGTTAAAATTATAAGTGAAGGAAAATGGTTTAAAATTTAATAATAAATTATAATGATAATTTTGTTAATATCTGTTGTTAAAAATATAAAAATTTGTTATTATAATACAAATAAAAAATAAGAAGAAGGTAATAAATTGCAATATATAACAAATTTAGATAGAAAAAAATTAGGAGTATATGAAAGTAAATTGATAACAGAAGAAGTAATTTTAACAGATGAGAGATTATACGAACATATACTTTTATACCATGAAGGAGAATATAAACGATTACGACCGTATATAAAAAGCATAATTGAAAATCCAGATTATATAGTTGAAGATAATAGACACAAAGATACAATGATATATTTAAAGCAAATTGACACTTAAGTAGGTTATTTGAAGTGGACAATAGTGCCATCCACACACCTGAAAATGGTCAAAAGAGATGCAGGAATTGGCACACCTGCCAAATAGCCAACGGATAAAAGGGCTATGGAAACATAGTCCTAAATTTTTATTGTAAAATATCTAAGAGGAGAATACCAAATGTTAGAAAAATATATAGAAATAATCAAACCATACATGATAGATTTATTTAAAAATGACTCAAGTGGTCATGATATTAGCCATTTAATACGAACCATGAACATAGCAATTAATATATGTGATAAGGAAGATGGAGATAAACTAATTGTTGGAATCTCTGCATTTATGCATGATATTCATAGAATCATGCAAAATCAAACTGGCAGATTTGTTTCTCCAAAAGATTCACTACCCAAAGTAAAAGATATACTAAGTAATACAGATTTATCAGAAGACATGATTAACAAAATATGTTATTGTATTGAGCATCATGAAAACTATAATTGGAATGGAAATAATGTTAGTGATATAAATGCTTTAATTTTACAAGATGCAGATAATTTAGATGCAATAGGAGCAATAGGAATTGGTAGAACTTTTTCTTATTGTGGAGCTCATGGCATTTTGATGTATGATGAGGAAATTCCTATTAATAATAGTAAAGACTATTCTGATATTAATGGAGATGACCCATCAACAATTCATCATTTTTATCATAAATTATTTAATCTTGCTAATAATATGAATACGAAAACAGCTAAAGAACAAGCGATAGCAAGAACTGAATTTATGAAAAAGTTTGTAAATGAATTTTTAGATGAATGGCATGGAATAAAATAATTTAGATTAAAAATATTGTAGAAAAAACAGTAATATGATATGATAAAAAACAAGGAGCGTGATAACATGTTAGAATTAGAAGAGAACACGAGACTACTTCAACAATTAAAAGAGAAAACACACGAATTGGGTGAATCTCTTTGACATAGCTGATTTAGAAAAGCAATTGCAAGACTTAGAAAAGAAAACAATGGAAGAAAACTTTTGGAATGACAATAAAAATTCCAGCAAAGTATTATCTCAAATCAAAAACATAAAAAGCAAAACCAGTGAATATAAGAGATTATCAGAAGAAATTACAAATTTACAAGAATTAACGGAATTAGTCGAATTAGAACCAGAAGAAGAAATAGCAAAAGATATTTTAAAAAATACGAGTAAATTACAAAAAGAAATCGAAAAATTTGAAATTACCACATTTCTATCTGGGAAATATGACAGCAACAATGCCATTGTTACCATACATCCAGGAGCAGGAGGAACGGAATCCCAAGACTGGGCAGAGATGTTATATCGAATGTATACGAGATGGGGCAATAAAAACCATTATGAAATAAAAGAACTGGATTATTTAGAAGGGGAAGAGGCAGGATTAAAAAGTGTAACCTTTGAAATAGTAGGAGAAAATGCCTATGGCTATATGAAATGCGAAATGGGTGTACATCGTCTGGTAAGAATTTCGCCATTTGACAGTGGAGGAAGAAGACATACTTCCTTTGCTTCTGTCGAAGTTTTACCAGAGATTACAGATGATATTGAACTAGACATCAATCCAGATGATTTAAGGGTAGATACTTATCGAGCATCGCGGAGCAGGAGGGCAACATATTAATAAAACATCTTCTGCTGTTAGAATAACACATATACCAACCAATCTGGTCGTAGCTTGTCAATCCGAGCGTTCTCAAATCCAAAACCGTGAAACAGCCATGAAAATGTTAAAATCAAAATTGTTAGACTTAAAAGAAAAAGAGCAAAAGGAAAAAATTGAAGACTTAAAAGGCGTTCAAATGGACATCGCATGGGGGAGTCAAATTCGTTCTTATGTTTTTTGTCCTTATACGATGGTAAAGGACCATAGAACTAATTATGAGGTAGGAAATGTGCAGGCTGTTATGGATGGCGAAATTGATAAATTTATGGAGAGTTACCTAAAAAACGGATTAACAAATTCTAAATGATGAAATTATAATTCAAATATCATTTGAATTTTTCTAGCATACAATATAGAGAGCAGATAAAAAAACAACAAGGGCAAGATTGAAATGCCACATCGTTGTTAATTTGTCCGCTCTCTATATATTTTTTTACAAAAGGCGAGTGATTAAGGTGGACACAATCGTTTTAAAATTTGGAGGTAGTTCTGTTGCGAATAATGAAAAATTAAAATTAGTAGCTGATAAAATAATAGATTTATATAAAAAAAATCATAATATTGTAGTAGTTGTTTCTGCCCAAGGAAAAACAACAGATAAATTAATTTCAGAAGCCAGAGAACTATCAACAAACACAGAAGATAGGGAAATGGATGTATTACTTAGTAGTGGAGAACAAATTTCAAGTGCTAAATTAAGTTTATTGTTAAATAAAATGGGGTATCCAGCCATTTCTTTAACAGGATGGCAAGCAGGAATTTATACCAATAATACCAATCAAAATGCAATCATTAAATGGATAGATACTTCAAGAATAGCGAAAGAATTAGAAAAAGGTAAAATTGTAATTGTAGCAGGTTTTCAAGGAATGAATGAAAATATAGATATTACAACATTAGGAAGGGGAGGTTCTGATACAACAGCAGTTGCTATATCAGCAGCCTTAGGTGCTAAAAATTGTTATATTTTTTCTGATGTGGATGGTGTATATACAGCAGACCCAAACCAATTGAAACAGGCTAAAAAATTGCCAGCTCTTTCTTATGAAGAGATGCTTGCATTATCTAGCGAGGGTGCAAAAGTTTTGCATAATCGCTGTATAGAAATAGGAGAAAAGTTTAAAGTTCCTATTATTACTAAATCTACTTTTAATAATAAACCTGGAACTGTAATTTCGGATATTATTGAAGAAAATACAATTAAAAGTATTGTAAAAAAAGAGGTTTCTAGGATTTCTATCGTCGGTAATGGTATGATAAGAAATACCAAAAATATTAAGGAGATTCTAGATATTGTTGAAAGAAATAAATTAGATATGCTTCAATTTGATGTTTCAGAATCTAAAGTTTCTATTACTTTTAAAAATCAAATATCTGATACCATACTAAATGAAATACATGAAAAGTTAATAACAGAATAAACTAAAAACCAGTGAACAGGTACTATTATATTATTTTTGCAACACCGCGTAAGCGACCAAACGAGCATTTATGCAAGTGCGATTTGGAGCAACCGTCCATCTTTTAAGTTAGGAGGGTTGCGACACACAAGGTGTAAAAAATAATATAATAGTACCTGTTCATGTTTTTTAGGCTTAGTTTATGTATTTTTTTATAAGATGTTTTGTTCTAAATGAGACAACCAGTGCATATATATAATTTAGAAGGGGGCAAAGAGATGACTGTTGATGAAAGAAAAACAATAAGTACAGGAGTAATCCAAAATCTTATTTTAGAAAATAGAGGGAAATTAAGCATATCTGGTGTTTTAGATGTTTTAAGTTTCGATGACCAGGTTGTTATACTAGAAACAGAATTGGGATTATTAACGGTAAAAGGAGAAAACATTCGAATTAATAAATTAAGTATCGATACCTCAGAAGTAATTGTAGAAGGGGAGATTTCTTATTTAGCTTATAGTGATAAAGACAATGAAAAGTCAAAAGGAAATAGCTTTATGAGTAAAATATTCAAATAAAAACATTGAGAGGAGTTCAAATAATAATGGTCACAAATCAGGCATATTTGTTTTTAATTTTTACAATAAATGGGATAATAATCGGATTATTATTTGATTTTTTCAGAATATCTAGAAAAGTATTTAACACAAAAGATGTAGTAACTTATATAGAGGATGTTTTATTTTGGATTTTATCAGGGGCAATTGTGCTGTATTCTATATTTGTTTTTAACAATGGAGAATTACGCTTATATATGTTTTTAGGAATTGTATTAGGCGCTTTTATTTATTTGTTATTTATCAGTTCTTATATTATAAAAATTAATGTAAAAATCATTAATTTTTTGAAAAAGATTTTTGGATTTGTAATCCTTCCATTTAAATATATTTACAAATTATTGCATAAGATTTTCTTAAAGCCAGTTACTTTTCTATTTATCAATATTAGAAAAAGTTCTACAAATTTTGCTACAAAAATGTACAAAAATCTAAAAATGCCCAAAAAGGCGAAAAATATTGTAAAAAATTGATATTAAAAGCAGGATTTTTTCCTAATATGTAGAATATATAAATGTATATCCGTATGGATTTAACTAAGAAAATGGAGAGATTACAGATGAAGAAGAACAAAAAGATGTCTAAAAAATTGCTAATATTAGGAATTGCCTTATATGTAATTTTTACTTTAGTCAATCAACAAAAAACTTTAAATCAATATAATCAAGATAGTAATGAATTAGCTTCTCAAATTGAGGAGCAAAAGGAATATAAAGAAGAACTTGCTAAGAAAAAAGAAGATGTAAACTCATTAAATTTTATTGAACAAACAGCAAGAGAAAAGCTAGATATGTATTTTCCAAATGAAAGAATATATATAGATAGAGGAATGTAATTTTAAAATTATTTTGAAATTATATTCCTTTTTTTGGAAAAAACGTTTCTTTTTATTAAAACTTATGTTATAATAATTATATTATTTCGATTTTTAATTTCCCCAACAGTAAAAAATAAAAAATAAGGAGGACTTTATGTTAGATATAGAATCAATGACTCTAATGGAATTAAAAGATTTAGCAAAAGAACACAATATCAAAAATATTTCAAAATTAAAAAAAGATGAACTAATAACTGTTTTAAAACAAATTACAAGCCAAACACTAAAAAATGTAGAAGAGGTGGAAGAAGTAGAAAAACCAGAAAGACAATATGATGCCAATGGGGAACCGATTGTAGACTACAAATTAACAAGTGATGGAGATGAGATAGTAGAAGGGATATTAGATATTTTACCAGATGGATATGGATTTTTAAGGGGAGAAAATTTCTTATCAAGTGATAAAGATGTCTATATATCAATGGTTCAAATTAGAAGATTTCGACTAGATACAGGGGATATTATAAAAGGTATTTCTAGATTTAGAGAAGGAGAAAAATTCCCATCTTTAATTTTCGTTGGTGAAGTAAATGGAGAACATCCAGAAAAAGCAATGAAAAGAAAGAGATTTGATGAATTAACACCAATTTACCCAAATAAAAGATTAAAATTAGAAACAGTATCAAATGATTATGCTACTAGAATTATTGATTTAATGTGTCCTATTGGAAAAGGGCAGAGGGGAATGATTGTAGCACAACCAAAAGTTGGTAAAACCACTTTATTGAAGAAGGTAGCCAATAGCATTAGCAAAAATAATCCAGAAACGGAATTAATTGTATTATTAATTGATGAAAGACCAGAAGAAGTGACTGATATGAAGCGTTGTATTAAAGGGGAAGTAATTCATTCTACTTTTGATGAATTGCCAGAACATCATGTGAAAGTTGCCGAAATGGTTTTAGAACGTGCAAAGAGATTGGTAGAACAGGGAAAAGATGTTGTTATCTTATTAGACAGTATTACAAGGCTTACTAGGGCTTACAACTTAGTAATTCCATCTTCTGGAAGAACCTTGTCAGGTGGTATTGACCCAGCAGCTTTGCATAAACCAAAGAAATTTTTTGGTGCTGCAAGAAATATTGAATATGGCGGAAGTTTAACGATTCTTGCTACAGCTTTAATTGATACGGGAAGTAGAATGGATGATGTTATTTTTGAAGAGTTCAAGGGAACTGGTAATATGGAGGTTCATCTAGATAGAAAATTGTCTGAGAGAAGAATTTTCCCAGCAATTGATATTAATAAGTCTGGTACAAGAAGAGAGGATTTATTGTTGACGCAAAAGGAAAAAGATACTGTGTTTGCTTTGCGTAAAGCTATGAATAGTATGCCTGTGGCTGATGTTACTGAACAAGTGATTAGCCATATGACACAGTCTAAGGATAATGATGAGTTTATTGACCAAATGGATAGTTATTTGAGAAGGTTTAAATAGAAATTAATACATAATTTATAAAAAACATTTACAGAAATGTAAGTGTTTTTTATGATAAATAAGAAGAAGAGAGGAGTATCTCTTAAAAACATAAAAATATAACATTGCGCAAAATCAAAGTTTTGTGCAAATAGGAATAGGATCAAAATATTGAATACCTGGTTTTGGTATCCTTTTCAAGTCCTGGTACTACTTGCTTATAGGCTTTTAATAGTATCGTATATTTAGTTGTTTTGCATTCATTTTATTTGCATTTTATCCGTTTTCAGTATATTTCAGTATAACGGCTATTTTTTATTTTATCATTATATTATTATTTATTATATTTTTTATCTAGTTATTTATATTCTTATATTAGTTCTTACATTTTAAACAACAACTTATATTACTTAAATAAAAAAACGCCTTAAAAACGATTTTAGAGCTTCGCTTCAAAATAGCCTTATTTTATAGACAACAAACTATATGGCTATTTTTTGAAAACGGCTTAAAATCGATTCTCGTGCGTCACTTTTTTAGCGTTTTTGACTTAAAATTCAGTTGCTGCAA
>CAOJZE010000091.1 GCA_948466095.1 uncultured Clostridium sp. | reverse complement strand
CATCTAAACTCGTTTCTCTTAAAAATTTTCCTATTTTTGTTATTCTTGGGTCATCTTTTAATTTATAATTTTCTTCCCATTCTTTTTTTTGCTCTGGTGTAAAATCTTTTATCATCTCTTGTGCATTTTCATACATGGTTCTAAATTTATACATTTTAAATTTTTTGCCATTTTTTCCAATTCTTGTATGAGCAAAGAATACAGAACCCTTTGAATCTATCTTAATCATAGTGGCTAATAGTAAAAAGACTGGTGATAATACTATTAAAGCTATACTTGCTATCATAATATCAAATATTCTCTTGATTCGTATATAACTTGTTACATTAGCTCTTTTGGTAGTTCTCGTTATTTTAGGTGTAATAATTAAATCATCGTTTAATATGACACCTTGATTTTCCATATTTACATTCATATTACTCAATCCCCACATATATAATTTTTTATTATGTTTTATTTATATTCCCTTTTTTTATTATATATATTTTTTGTCCCATTGTCAACAAAATTGTCGTTTTATGTGAATTTTTATATAACAAAATTTATTTACTATATCCCGTCTTTTTTATAATACTACTACTAATGTTTTTTACCGTTTGTGATGGCGTATAATCTGGTTCTCCAAAAGCCTCTTTGTGCAGTTGACTTACATTACTTTGTAACGTAATTGGCACACCATACCATCTATCTAACGTAATACCTTTTGTATCATATGGCCAACCAATACTTTCTGATATTTTAAAGCTAGCAGCACTTGGCATTAAGGCAAAAATATCTCCTGCTGTTATATTGGTATATACTTTTGGCAAAATAAAATCTACAAAGCTATTCATTTCACCTATATTTTTTGTTTTCAATTTATTGGTCATAGCCTCAATTACAGTTCTCATTCTTTCCGTTCTTTTATAATCTCCCCCAGCTGTATAGCGAATTCTTGAGTAAGCAACTGCTTGCACGCCATTTAAAGTTTGTCTACCTGTTGATGTTACTTTGGCATTTGATTTTCCTGTTACTCTCGCTGTTTCATCTATATAAGAATTCAAATATTTTAATTCTTCTTGTGATTCCACATTAATACTTACCCCTCCTAATTTATCAACCGCTTCTGCCACAGAATCAAAATTAACTGTAACAAATTCTTTGATATTTAAATCCAAATTTGTATTTAATGTTTTGATAGCTAGTGGTGCTGAACCATAAGAATAAGCATGTGTTATTTTATCTAATCCATGTCCTTCTATTTGTACAAAAGTATCTCGATAAACAGAAATTAATTTTACCTCTTTTGTTTTATTGTTAATACTTGCTACAATGATACAATCACTTCTATTTCCTTTGTCCAAATTATCATCTCTACTATCTACCCCAAAAATAGCAATATTTCGATAGCCAGATAAATTGTCAGACACTTCATCTGAAATCCCCAAATCGCCTTCATCAATATCTACTTGTTGTAATTTTCCTAATTTATTACTAATAAACCAATAAATACTTCCTACTAGGATAGCCAATAAAATAACTAACACTAGAACGATCTTTCCAAATAATTTTAATGTTCCTTTTTTCTTCTTTCCTTTTTTGTGACTAGTACGATTATTATTTTCTTTTCTCATTGTTTTTGGCCTTTCTTCTCCCTTATTTTTTTGAAATGCTTTTGGCAATTCCTCATCTTCTCTATCCTTCTGAAATGCCTTTGGTAATTCCTCTTCTTCCTCATAACTATGTTTCCCTGCCATTTTTATTCCTCCGTCCTTACTTTTAATTTATTACTATTATACTATTTATTATTTTTATTTACAAGCTTTAATACTATCTATTCTATATTGTAATCCTGTTGTTAATTTATCGATTCGTTTATCTGTTATATCTGTATATTTTCTATATTCTATTAACTTACTTTTGTATTCCTCAACTAAACCATCCAGTTTTGAAATATCAAATTTTGCTACATTAATATAATTTAAATATTTTGAAAATGGCATTTCTACCGATGAAAAGAATTTTCCTGTTCTATCATAAAAATTAATTTCATCTAATGTTTTATCACATTCCATACATTCTCCTGTATCAAATATAGGAGTTACTTTTTCCCATTCTAGTGTTTCTACATTACGTATTATCCCAAAGTTTTTTAAATGTCTATCAAAATTCATTACTAAGTAATCTATAAAAAACATATTTTCTAATTCTTCTTTTGCATTATTGATTCCATGTTTTAATAAAATATTGGTATAATAATCAAAGTCATTTGTATGATTATCTTTTTTTTCTGAATGATAAATATCATATGCAGTAATTATTTCTTCATTCTCTTTAATAAAGCACTCACATTTAGAAACTATTTTTTTATCAATGATATCGATATCGTATTTACAATAATTAAAACCTAATCTCTTACATAGTTGTGATACAAGCCACTCATTAATTGGCTCTTGCATACTTGGTGAATAAGTTCCTTTTACTAGTACTCTCTTTCCCTTTTCAATAATCCACGCTTTTTGAAGCATTCCATCTGTTGTATTATTAGGAGATTTTATATCTATTGCCTCATTAGATGATGATGAAAAAGAAATATTTAGATAACCTTTATATTTAAAATCATTTGTAAAAAAATTAATGTTTTCCCACTCAACATTTTGTTTTAGTTCTTTTATCCAATATTGGTCTGAAAGTGATAATGCATATGCTTTATTTAGTAATTCTTCTGGAGAACTTATATTTAACTTTTCTAATAAATTTTCTATATCTTTTCTCCATGAAGGTATTCCTCTTCCTTTAAACCATTTATTTAATTCCTTTTCATTGTTTAATGATTTATCTTCTACTGCATTTTTCAATAAAAGAGGAGCATATGCAATATTATGTATTTTGTAAATTTTTTTTATGATATTAAATTTTGTATCTATCTCAATTGTTGCAACTTTAGTATTCTTGTTCATTAAAATACATTTCATACTTTTTCCCCTTTCCTTTTATTGTACATAAAACTACATCTTATTTGGCATTTCAATCCCCAGTAAACCTGCACCTATCTTCAAAACCTTGCCAACACTATATGTTAGGTAGACTCTAGCATCTTGCAACTCTTTATCCTCGATCATAATTTTATTCTCATTATAAAAACTGCTAAATGCTTTCGCCAAATCAATCAAATATCTTGCCAATATAGTAGGCTCGTCCTTCTCTGTCACTTGTATTATAACATCTTGAAAAGAATACTTTAACTTAAGAACAGCTTGTGAATACTCATCTAATAACTTTTCTGTATTAATCTCCTCTACTTTTGGCAAATATCCCACTTTTTCTAATACACTTTTCGTTCTTACATAAGTATATTGGATATAAGGTCCTGTTTCTCCTTGAAAATTCAACACATTGTCCCAATCAAATACTTGGTCTTTGATAATGGTATTGGCTAAATTATGGAAAATAACGGCTCCTATTCCAATTTTCTTAGCCTCTATTTCTGGATTTTGCATTTCTGGATTCTTTTCTTTTATGACATCCTCTACTCTGCTAATCGCTTCTGTTAATAAATCTTCAACTTTAATAACATTACCTTCTCTCGTAGACATCTTTCCTGTGCTTAAACGTACCATACCATATTGTACATGTCTTAGCCCTTGTTTGCATTTTTCTGGTATATCCAGATATTTAGCCACTTCAAATAATTGTTTAAAATGCAAAGCTTGTTCATAAGCTACCACATATAAAGATTTATCAAAATCATATGTCTCTGCTCGATAACGAATAGCCGCTAAATCTCTTGTGACATAAATGCTAGAACCGTTGGATTTCTTTATCATGCAAACGCCTAATCCTTTATCTTCTAAATCAACAATTTGAGCTCCTTCTGATTCTTTTAAAACATTAGCTTGTTCCAATAATTCATAAACTTTATCCATTTTATCAATGTAAAAAGATTCTCCAATTACAGCATCAAACCCGAATGCCTAGCATATCATAGATTTTTTGAAATTCCTTTAAACTGACTGCTTTAAATCTTTCCCACAATTCTACACAATAGCTATCCTTTTGTTCTAATAATCGAAAATTCTCTCTACAAGCCTCTAAAACCATTTCATCTTGTTTGCAAAGTTCATTGATTCTAACATAGATTTTCATTAATTCTTCAATGGGGTTATCGTCTAAATTATATTCATTCCCCCATCTTTTGTAACCTTCTATCAATTTCCCAAATTGTGTCCCATAATCTCCTAAATGGTTCATACCAATGGTATGATATCCTAAATATTCGTATATGTTATATAAAGCCGACCCTATCACCGTTGTTCTCAAATGACCTATATGGAATGGTTTAGCAATATTAGGAGATGAATATTCTACTAAAATATTTTTGCCTTTTCCTATTTCTGACTTTCCATATGCTTCGTTCTTGTCTATCTCTGTTAATACCTCTTTGGCTAAAGCTTGTCCATTGCTATAAAAATTTAGATAACCACCTAACACCTCTACCTTTTCTATGATGGTTTCATCCATTACTAACTTGTCTTTAATTTCATTGGCTATTTGTGGCGGTGCTTTTTTTAATTCTTTGGCAAGACGAAAACAAGGAAATGCATAATCTCCATTTTTTACGTCTTTTGGTTTTTCTATGTATGCTTCTAATTCTTTTTTATCTAAATTAGTTGCTTTGGCAATTTGTTTCGCAATTTCTTGTTTAAAATTTGTCATGTTTCCTCCTTTGAGACAAAGGGGACAGGTTTAAAATGTCTCACTTTTTTTGTCGAATTTTAAGTTATTTATATTTTCTATTTAATAGCTCAATTTTCGACATCTTTCTTTCAATTTTGTGAGACATTTCAAACCTGTCCCTCTTGTCTCACAATTTTATACATTTAGCATTTGTCTTGCAAATTCTAGTAAATCTTTTAAATGATTCTCTATGACGTCTTGTAATATTTCCTCATCTATTTCTCGATACGCATGTACAGCAATATTCCTAAAGCCTATCATGCCTTTCATATTTTTTAGAACTTGTTCACTAATCAAATGATTCTGATATAAAATTTCAAATGCATCACTATTGGAATGTGGTATTCCCAATGCTTTGGTTGATACCATATAGGTAGCTATATCCATTACTGCTTGGCATGCTCTTTGTAAATTTAGAACAATGGCATCATTTCTTCTATAATCTTCTAAGTTGGATGGAGTACCTTCATATTCTTCATTGATTCTATTAATGCATTTTTCTATGGTCTCATATTTGTTCAATATAACTAAATTATTTTCCATATATTTTTCCTCCGTTTTTGACTCTCTCTATAATAGACTTCCTACTTTCATTTAAATCAAAATATTCTTGGTATTTAGCTAATTTATACAATTCAAATTTTAATTCATCTTTGCAATATAATGTTTTTCCATTCATTAATATCTCATATCTAAAGTCATCCTTGATATCCTCCAAATTAATCAAATCCATATCGTTTTTTATGATTTCTTCTAACTCTAACCTCATCTGAAATATTTCTTTTTTAGAAATTTTTTGATTCGTTTTTATAGCAATATCAATATCACTTTCTGCGTTTTGCGTCCCTCTTGCATAACTACCAAATAATAGGATAGCTTCACAATCTATTTTTTCTAATATCATTTTTTTAATTGTTTCTAATTTTTCTTCCATAAAAGTGATTCTCCTTTTTGGCAATTAATATCTCAAATTCGACATCTTTCTTTCAATTTTGTGAGACATTTCAAACCTGTCCCTCTTGTCTCACAATATAATTCCAAGCATCTCGACACATATCCTCTAATGTTTTGGTCGCTTCCCAATCTAGCTCACTCTTTGCTTTTTGTGGGTCTGCATAGCAGGTAGCAATATCTCCTGCTCTTCTAGGTGCTATTTGGTAAGGCACTGGTTTACCAGTTGCTTTTTCAAATGCTTTCACCATATCTAATACACTATAACCTGTTCCTGTTCCTAAATTATAAATATATAGACCTTGTCCTTCTTTGTTTAATTTATTTAACGCCTTTAAGTGTCCTTTGGCTAAATCTACCACATGGATATAATCTCTAACACCAGTTCCATCTGGTGTATCATAATCATTACCAAATACCGATAATTGCTTTAATTGACCATTGGCTACACGAACAATATATGGCATTAAATTATTCGGAATTCCTTGTGGCTCTTCCCCAATCAATCCACTTTCATGGGCTCCTACCGGATTGAAATATCTCAAAATACAGATATCCCATGTGTCGTCTGAGGCATATACATCTTTTAAGATTTGTTCAATGTATAATTTAGTCGTACCATATGGATTCGTTGTTCCTCCAGTCCTACATTCTTCTGTTAAAGGAATGGTTTCTGGTTCTCCATATACAGTAGCAGAAGAACTGAAGATAAATTTTTTACAGCCATATTTTCTCATGGTGTCTAATAATACTAATGCTCCTGAAATATTGTTATAATAGTATTCAATTGGTTTTTGAACCGATTCTCCCACTGCTTTATAGCCAGCAAAATTAATGACTGCTTCTATTTCATTTTCTTCAAATACCTTTTCTAGTTGCTCCCTATTTTTATAATCCATTTCATAAAATTTAAAGTCTTTTCCTGTTATCTTTTTAATGGATTCTAATACTTTTGCGTTACTATTTGAAAAGTTGTCTATGATAATGATTTCTTTTCCTTGTTCTAATAATTCTACCGCAGTGTGACTTCCAATAAATCCTGCTCCTCCTGGTAATAAAACTGCCATTTGTTATTCTCCGCCTTTCTTACGTTTTTTAATTATATTTTCCTTATTTCTGCTCCCTCTTTTGTGTCTTTTATTTCATAACCTTTGTTTTGAATTAAATCTCTTAGCTCATCCGATTTTGCCCAATTTTTATTCGCTCTTGCTTGTTTGCGTTCCTCCACCAAATCTAAAATTTCTTGTGGTATCTCTTCTTGTTGTTTTGGCATAGTTTCCTCTATTTTCAATCCCAAAACCGTATCAAATTTAGCAAGCAACTCTGCCAATTTAGGGGATTTCTTTTCCTGTCTTACTACTTCCCAAACCACTCCCATTGCTGCTGGCATATTCAAATCATCATTAATTGCCTCATGAAATTTTTTCTCCCATGCTTCTATCTTATCATTTTCTATCTCATCTTTTCCTATTAAATGCAATTGATAGCCATTTTTTAACCTTTCCAAAGACTTGGAAGTTGCCTCTATTCCATCCCAAGTAAAATTCAATTTATTTCGATAATGGCTCGAAAAGCTAAATAATCGATATACCAATGGATTATATCCTTTTTCCATTAAGTCCTTTATTAAATACACATTGCCTAAACTCTTTGACATTTTTCCGCCATTGATTAGCAAGTATTCTCCATGCAACCAGTAATTAGCAGGCATTTTCCCACATTTTCCTTTGCTTTGCGCAATTTCATTTTCATGATGAGTTGGTATTAAGTCAATTCCTCCTGTATGAATATCAAATTGCTCTCCTAAATATTTTTGCCCCATAGCAGAGCATTCAATATGCCATCCTGGATAACTTAGCCCCCATGGGCTATCCCATTTCATTAAGTGATTCTCAGGTGCTTTAATCCATAAGGCAAAATCGTAGGGACTTCTCTTTTCTGGGTCGACATCTACTCTAGCACCTGCTTTTTGTTC
>CAOJZE010000090.1 GCA_948466095.1 uncultured Clostridium sp. | reverse complement strand
CGTTACTAAGTATACTACTATAAAATATATTTGTCAAGTTTTAAAATTTTTTTGACTGGAAACTTTTCTTTTACAGATAGGTTTGACAAAGGCATTCGTCATTTCTGAAAAAAAGCTACAGATGCCTTTATCAAGCCCATTTGCAAACAAATCCTTCAAAAAACTGAAACTTAAATACAAGAATTTATTGAAAAAAAAATAAAAAACGGATATAATAAGTACAATAATCAAAAAAATAAAAAGGAGTCGATTAACAATGTTATCTCAATTAATTATACTTGTAATATTAATTGCATTAAATGCGTTTTTTGCAGCAACAGAAATAGCCTTTATTTCTTTAAATGATGCAAAAATAGAAAAACAAGCAAAAGAAGGAAACAAAAAAGCGAAGCAAATTGAAAAAATGATAAAATCACCAAGCAAATTTTTAGCCACCATACAAATTGGAATTACCTTAGCAGGATTCTTATCCAGTGCCTTTGCTTCTGATGCCTTTGCTGAAAAACTAGCCCCTATATTATATGACCTAATGCCATTTATTAATTTAGGTATTTGGAAAAGCATTTCCATTATTATCATCACTATTATTTTATCTTTCTTTACTTTAGTATTTGGAGAATTAGTGCCGAAAAGATTTGCTATGAAATACTATGAAAAATTATCCTATGCTACCATTGGAATTATTAGGACTATTGCTATTTTAACATCTCCCTTTGTAAAATTTTTAACAATTGTTACAAATGCTGTATCTAAACTATTGGGTGTTGGAGAAAATGAAGAAGAATCTGTCACAGAAGAAGAAATTAAAATGATGATAGACCAAGGCGAGGAAAAAGGAACCATTAAAGAAGAAGAAAAAGAATTACTTAATAATGTATTTGAATTTAATGATATAACCGTTTCCGAAATTATGAAACACCGAAAAGATATTTTTGCTGTAGATATTAATATTAGTAATGAAGAATTATTACAAGAGCTTTCCCATGAAGAATACCGTTATAGTAGAATTCCCGTTTATGATGAGACAATCGACGAAATTAAAGGAATTTTATATGTAAAAGATGTATTGAAAAATATCAATAAGAAATCTTTTAAAGTAAAAAATGTAGTAAAAGATGCCTATTTTGTATCACAAAATAGATTGATAAATGAAGTATTCAAAGAATTACAAAAAAACAAAAAACAGATTGCTATCATTATTGATGAATACGGTGGAACAGCTGGATTAATCACAATGGAAGACATTTTAGAAGAACTCGTTGGCGACATTTTCGATGAATATGATAAAGAAGAGAAAGAATATGAGCAAATAGACCAAAACACGTATATACTAAGTGGAAGTATGACAATTAATGATGTTAATAAGTTACTGGAATCCCAGATACCAGAAGGAGATTACGATACACTTTCAGGTTATTTACAAGATACCTTAGGTAGAATCCCAGAGGAAGAAGAATTACCTGTGATTGAAACAGAATCCGTAACTTATAAAATAGAAGAATATGAAGATAAAAGAATTCTAAAAGTTAAAGCATGTAAAAATAATATAGAAGAAATCGAGGAAAAATAAATATGAAAAAGAAAACCATCCTTATTTTAATAGCTGTCCTAATTATGGCAATCTTAGTAGCAGTTA
Source organism: uncultured Clostridium sp. (assembly GCA_948466095.1). Classification (GTDB taxonomy): domain Bacteria; phylum Bacillota; class Clostridia; order TANB77; family CAG-508; genus CAG-269. Next base: position 6,030 of record CAOJZE010000090.1, on the reverse strand, counting down.
TTATTTACTATACAACTATTCAAAATAACAAAAATTATGAAGTAGAACAAATAAAAGAATACCATTATTTTATTTTAAAGCAAAATGATACTTATGGTGTTATGGATAAAAAAGCAAATATTCTAATTTCTCCACAATATGATGAAATCATCATACCTAACCCAGAAAAAGGAATTTTTGTATGCTATCAAGAAAACAATACTAAAATATTAAATGAAAACGGAGAAGAAATTTTAACACAATATGATAATGTCCAACCAATTCGCCTAAAAAATATTACAAGTGATTTGATGTATGAAAAAAGTGTACTTAAATACACAAAAGATGGAAAATATGGTTTAGTCAATCTCGAAGGAAAAAAGATAACCCAACCTATTTACGATGAAATAGATAGTTTGCCCTATAAAGAAGGTGAATTAATTGTTCGTGAAAACGAAAAATATGGCGTTATCAATATGAAAGGAAATAAGATAATAGAAATTTCTTATGATAAAATTGTAACAGATGAGTATTACACCGATGAAAATCGCTATCAGTACGCAGGATATATTGTTTCTATTAAAACACCAGAAGGTTACCGATATGGATATATCAATCATCAAGGAAAAGAGCTTTTAAATACAGAATACAATGATATTTCACGAGTGACAGAAATGAAACATGATACCAACCCTTACTTGATTTATGCCAAAAATGGTCAATACGGAATTGCTAAAAATGGAGAAAAAATTTTAGAAAATGAATATCAATCTATTCGATATGATATGTCTAATCAAGTATTTGTTGTCGAAAAAAGTAAAAAATATGGGATTGCTAATCTTGATGGAAAAATAATTGTTCCTCTACAATATCATCAAATAGATATTACAGGAATTTACTTATATGCTCAAGATGAACAAGGAATCACTGTGTACAATAATGATGGAACGCAAGCTAATGTAAATGCTAATATGTCTATCTTAAAAACCAATAATGAAAAATACAACATAAAAATTAACAATGAAAATGAAACCACCTATGGTGTTATCAATCAAGAAGGAAAACAATTAATAGAAGAAAACTATAATTACATCGAATACTTATATGATAATTATTTCATCGTCAGCAATGAACATGGAAAACTAGGAATTTTAGATGATAAAGAAGCTATCAAAATTGATATTAAATATGATGCTTTACAAAAAATGCAAGGTACTGATTTAATTCAAACCACATTAGCAGAAACCAAAACAACTCAAATCTATTCAAAAACAATGGAAAAAATCTGCGAAATGCAAAATGCTACTCTTGAAATAGAACAAGACTTTATTAAAATATTCAATGAGACAGAAACAAAATATTTTTCTAAAGAAGGGAAAGAATTGAAAAATACACAGGTTTATCCAAATAATAAATTATTTGTTAAGGCTCAAAATAATCAATATGGATTTGTTGATAACAAGGGAAATCTAGTTGTAGATTATCAGTACGATAAGGCTTATGAACTAAATGAGTATGGATTTGCAACTGTAAAAAAAGATGGAAAATGGGGCTCTATCAATGAAGAAGGAAAAGAAATAGTAGCTCCCGTTTACGAAATAAAAACTGAAAAAGCACCTTCTTTTATCGGAAGTTACTATCGTGTAACATACGGTTCTGGTGAATTTTATTATACAGATGCAAAATAAATTAGAGTCCAGAAAAAAGTAAATAATAAAAAAAAGAAATTCGTTCAAGATAATTTTCGTAGAAATTCTAAATCTATTTTATGGCACCTTTTCAAAACAAGTTTGAACATTTTCCATAAAATAGATAAAGAATTTCTAACTTAATTACTTTCAATTCATTTCTTTTTTTTATTATTTACTTTTTTTCTGGACTCTCTAATTAGCAGTTTCTTGTTTAAACTCATATATATTAGTAAATACTAATACTGTTAAAAATTAACTTTTGAAGAAGGTGTTAATTTGAAATTAGGAATCGCCTTATCTGGTGGAGGAATTAGAGGCATTTCACATGCTGGAGCATTAAAAGCCTTAGAAGATAATGGAATTAAAATAGATATCATAGGAGGAACTAGTTCAGGAAGTTTAGTAGCCTCCTTATATGCGATGGGCTATTCACCCTATTATATTTACATCTTATTCAAAAGATATGCCAAAGACATTATAGCCATTAATTCCACACCCATTATATCTGGAATAGGAAATTTTATGATGAATAAAAAAGTTTGTATACCTGGCTTAAAAACAGGAGAAGAATTAGAAAAAGCTTATAATGAAATAGCCAAAAGAAAAGGCATTAACAATATCTCGGATATTACCAAAATGCCTTTAGTTATTCCTTCTGTTGATGTTACTCTTTCAAAAGAATATATTTTTACCAATAAAATACCAAAAGAAGGTGAAGATAAATCTCAATATATTACCGATATATCAGTCGGAAAAGCAGTACGTGCTAGTAGTAGTTTTCCCGCTGTCTTTTGTCCTTGTGACTTTAAAGAGCATAAATTTTTGGATGGTGGAATATTAGATAATATTCCTGTATCAGAGGTAAAAAAACAAGGAGCCGATAAAGTAATTGCTATTAATTTTAAAGCAGATGATGTAGATGAAACGAGTAATATGATGGACATTGCCATGAGAACCATTGATATTATGGGCAATAAGATTTCAGAGGAAAGTTTAGAACAAAGCGATTTTGTATTAACTGTTTCAACCGATAAAACAGGTCTTTTAGATATAGAGAAACTAGATAACTGTTATCAGTATGGATATGAAGCCGTATTAAAAAATTTAGATAAAATTAAAGCACTTTATCATTAACGAAATATAAATCATCCTTCTGAATATAATATAAGAAAGACGAAAGGAATGAAATGATATGGAACTAAAATATTTTGATAATGCGGCTACAACAAGAGTAAAAAAAGAAGTTTTGGAAGAAATGCTTCCTTACTTTCACGAAAAATATGGAAATCCTTCTTCCCTTTATAGCATTGGAAGAGCTTCCAAAAAAGCAATGGAAGAGGCAAGAAAAAAAGTAGCAAACTTGATTAATGCTAACCCCAATGAAATTTATTTTACTGGTTGTGGCTCAGAAAGTGACAATACTATCATCAAAGGGATTGCCCAAACCAATCGAAAAAAAGGAAAACATATTATTACTTCGCAAATTGAACATCCAGCTGTACTTCATACGTGTCAGGCATTAGAAAAACAAGGCTTTGAAATAACCTATTTAAAGGTTAGCAAAAATGGATTTATTGACATAGAAGAACTTAGAAATTCTATTCGAAATGATACCATCTTAATTACCATTATGTTTGCTAATAATGAAATTGGAACCATTCAACCAATTGAAATGGCGGCAAAAATTGCCAAAATGTATAATATCTTATTTCACACAGATGCGGTTCAAGCTTGTGGAAATATTCCAATTGATGTAAAAAGGATGGGAATTGATGCATTATCGTTATCTGGTCATAAATTATATGCACCAAAAGGAATTGGTGCTTTATATATTAAAAATGGGATTGAATTTGAAAAATTCATGGATGGAGGACATCAAGAAAAAAATAAAAGAGCTGGTACAGAAAATGTAGCAGGCATTGTTGGGTTAGGAAAAGCCTGCGAATTAGCTCAAATTCATTTAAAAGACCATATGCAACATCTAAAACAATTGAGAGATTATTTTATAGCACAAGTAGAAGACAAAATAGAAGGGGCTGTATTAAATGGAAGTAAAGAAAATCGATTGCCAGGAAATGCAAATTTTTCTTTTTCTGGTATAGATGGAGAAGCTTTATTATTAAATTTAGATGCAAAAGGAATTTGTGCATCCGCTGGTTCAGCTTGTACTTCTGGCTCTTCTTCCCCTTCCCATGTTTTATCTAGTATTGGATTATCAAATGAACTAGCTCATGGCTCACTTAGAGTAACCTTTGGCGAAGATAATACCAAAGAAGATGTGGATTATTTAATAGAACATCTATGCGAAATTATAGCAAAACTTAGAAAATAATATACAAGGAGGCGTCTCTTTCCATGCTTACGCATGAGAAGAAACGTCTCCATTGCACATAGCTAGGGCACATTTTATGCCATCTACTGCTGCAGACATGATGCCTCCTGCATAACCAGCCCCTTCCCCACAAGGATAAATCCCAGAAATATTTGACATCAATTTCTCATCTCTAAGAATTTTCACAGGAGAAGAACTTCTCGTTTCTAATCCTGTTAAAATACTATCTGGATTAGCAAATCCAGATAGTTTTGTATCAAAAAATTGAATTCCTTGTTTTAAAGTATCTGATACAAAACTTGGTAATATTTCATGCAAATTAGATAATGTAAAACCTGGTTGGTAAGAAGGAGTTACCTCCCCTATTTTCTGGCTTTTTTGATTGTTTAAAAAATCTTCCACTCTTTGAACTGGTGCAAAATAATTAGAACCACCAAGAACAAAAGCTTTTTCCTCTAAATCTCTTTGAAAATAAATACCAGCCAAAGGAGAATTACTATCAAAATCCTCTGGTGTTACATTAACCAAAAGAGCTGAATTAGCATTAACTCCATTTCTTAAAAAATGACTCATGCCATTTGTTACAATTGTGTTAGTTTCACTAGAAGAAGCCATAACCGTTCCACCAGGGCACATGCAAAAAGTATAGCAAGAACGCCCATTAGCAGAGTGATAGGCTAATTTATATTCTGCTGGTGGTAATCTTAGTTTTGTAATGTGTCCATATTGTGCTTCATTTATCCATTTTTGTAAATGCTCAATACGAACACCAACAGAAAAGTTCTTTGCCTCCATACGAATCCCTTTTTCATAAATAGTTTGAAACGTATCTCTTGCACTATGCCCAATTGCTAAAATAACATAATTGGTTTTGATGATTTCTTCTGCTTCCTTTTGGAGTATGTGTACGCCTGAAATATGATGATTTTCCATTTCAAAATCAACTACTTTGGTTTCAAAAAGAAAACTACCTCCTTTTTCTAGGATATGTTCTCTCATATTTCTTATAATGTGAATTAAATAATCGGTTCCAATGTGAGGTTTTGAAAGATATAGAATTTGTTTTGGAGCACCAAAATGAACAAATTCCTCTAATACTTTTCTACAAAATGGACTATTAATACCAGTCGTCAATTTTCCATCTGAAAAAGTTCCAGCTCCTCCTTCTCCAAACTGTACATTAGAAGAAATATTTAGTTTTCCTGTTTTGAGAAAATTATCTACACTTTCTTTTCTCTTTTCTACTGCTTGTCCTTGTTCTATAATAATAGGTTTTATGTTGTTTTCAACTAGTGTAAGAGCAGCAAAAAGACCAGCTGGTCCAGCCCCTACAATCACGGGACGAGTTGTTAAATTCTTTTTGGTTTTACTTTTTGGTATCTCCCATTTTTTTATTCTTTGTAATTTTTTATATTTACTTTCGTCTTTGACTTGTATATCAATCGAATAGTTATAATGCACATCCTCTTTTTTTCTGGCATCAATCGATTTTCGAGCAATGTGCCAATCTAATATGTCATCTTTATGAATACCATGTTTTTTAATGGCTATTTCTAATATTTCATTGTCAGTTATCTCTTTTCTAATTTTTATATCATTGATTCTTAACATAATATTATTCTCCTTGTTCTAAATTATATTTGTATTTTATTTTGAACCTATATATATTATAAATGTAGTGATACGCAGTTTGGGAGGACACTAATTTATATAGATAAGTTAGATTAACTCTTCTATATATGAAATTGTCTGAAAATTATTAATATGATTAGTCCGACCAGTAAAGAACGAAATGTTAATATATATAGATTTAACAAAAAAGTATACATCAATTATAGCATATAAATGCAATCGTAAACCATAAAATGAAGATTTTATTAATTTTAGAAGAATACTTTCCTTTTCCCTCTAATTATTATATAATGTGAATAATGAAACAAAATGGGGAAATATATGGGAAAGAAGATAATTGATTATAGTATAAAAATATTTTGGATATTTGTCATAGGTAGCGTATTTGGATTTTTT
>CAOJZE010000089.1 GCA_948466095.1 uncultured Clostridium sp. | reverse complement strand
GAAAGTTGGCGAATAGTGTTATTAGAAAGTACAGTTATTGCTTAGTTCAGGCGATAAAAGTACATAAATATTTAAATCTTATAGGAGGTAATTTAAATGAACAAAGCTGAATTAATCGCAGCAATGGCTGCAAAAACAGGAGACACAAAAAAAGCAGCTGAAGCATCAGTAAACGCTTTTGTAGAAGTTGTAACAGAATCACTAACAAAAGGAGATAAAGTTCAATTAGTTGGATTTGGATCTTTCGAAGTTAGAAAAAGAGCAGCTAGAAAAGGAAGAAATCCACAAACTAAGGAAGAAATCAAAATACCTGCATCAAAAGCTCCAGTATTCAAAGCTGGTAAAGCATTAAAAGATTTAGTAAACAAAAAATAAAATATTTATAGAGAGTATAAATATATGAATTCATAGAAAGAGACTAGAAATAGTCTCTTTTTTTTGTGACAAGAGGGGCGTCCCTTTTTGTCACATTATTTTCTACTTATAAAAGGTTATTATAGTTTTTTATTGGCAACTCCCAACATCGCACAGTTTGTAAATGCTTAACAGACTGTAAACTTGTTGGTCCCCCCGAAATGTTGCTCATAAAAAATATAATAATAGAATCTGTGACAAAAAGGGACGCCCCTCTTGTCACAAATTTATTTTCGACAAAACTTTACAGGATATTTTAAAAGTGATATAATCCTGAATAAGGAAAGAGGAAAGCAAGATGGGAAAGAAATACCTAGAAAAAGATGTGCTAGAAGCTACATTAGAAAGATTAAAAATAATGTTTGGGAATTTTGAGAACATCTATTTCTGTGTAAGTGGAGGAAAAGATAGTTCTGTCATGGTACAGTTAGCCAATAAAGTAGCAAAAGAAATGAACAAAAAATTTGATGTACTATTTATTGATTTAGAAGCGCAATATCATTATACAATTGAACATATTGAACAATTAAAGCAATTATCACAAATTAGAGATTTTTATCATATTACTTTACCGATGGCACTAAGAAATGCTGTATCAGTATTGCAACCGAAATGGATATGTTGGGAGGAAGAAAGTAAACATTTATGGGTAAGAGAAATGCCCAAAGATAGTATTAATATCCGTAATTGCCCTTTTCCATGGTTTAAAAAAGGAGAGGAATTTGAAGAGTTTGTTATTCAATTTGCTAATTGGTATCAAAAAAAATACGATGGAAAAGTAGCTTGTGGCATAGGAATTAGAACAGATGAAAGTATCAATCGTTTTAGAACAATTGCTTATCAAAAGAATAAGGTTACTTTTGAAGGACATTTCTGGACCACTAAATTAAAAGTACATGAAAAACATATTGATGTGTATAATTGTTATCCGATTTATGATTGGAAAACAGAAGATATTTGGGCAGTAGTTAGTAAATTAAATTTGAAATTTAATTATATCTATGAATTAATGTATAAAAATGGATTAGGGATTCATGAACAAAGGCTTTGCCAACCATATGGAGACGACCAAAAAAATGGATTAAATCAATTTAAGGCTTTGGAATATAACACATGGACCAAAGTGTTAAATCGAGTGAACCGGAGTGAATTTTGGAAACATTTATTGTAAAACAACAGCATTAGGAAATATCAAATCTTGTAAGCCTGAATTTATGTCATGGCAAGAATATACTGTATTTTTATTAGAGAGTATACAAATTTACAACGAAGATTTAATGTTACATTATTATAGGAAAATCAAAAAGTTTATGATTTGGCATAGAAATAAGTATGGAGTTGCATTTGAAGATATACCTGAGACAGCAGAAAGTAAATTAGAAAATCAAAAAAAGGTAATTTCGTGGCGAAGAATTGCTAGAGCAGTAGAAAAGAATGATTTTTATTTAAGAAAGTTATCTTTTGCACAAACCAAAAATGATGATAGAGAGTTAATGAAATTGATTCACAAATGGGATAATTTATTGAATGAGTCAACTAGAACAGACGATAAATCGCTACAAAAGATTATAAAAGAAAAATGTAAGTGAAGGAGAAAAAGTATGATTATTAAAATGACAAACAAGGATGAGAAATTTTATGAATACATGGGAAGACTTTTTGGTTCAAGATTAGTGGAAAAACAAACAAATGATAGAATTTATGATGATGATAGTAAAGAATGGTATATTTATTTAGAAGAGGATAAAGTAGTAGCATTTGTATCAATTAGTAAAAATGTAATTAAAAATATTTATACAACGAAGGAAAAATATTTAGAAGAAATATTAAATCAAATAAAGGAAGAGAATCATATTACTTATAGTATTATAACAAAGTCTTATGCGGAAATTTATGAGAAATGCGGGTTTAAAATTAGTAAAAACCAAGATTATAAAAATTTTGTGTTGGTTTATACAGAAGAGAAGAAATAAATGTTTCAGTGATTAGAGAGGGTAAGAAAGGATTGTATAACGAAATGAGTGAAATAGAATTTCCAGTATTAAATGTAAAAATGGTAGATATTGATAAAGTAGTTGCAAATGATTATAACCCAAATAAAGTAGCACCACCAGAAATGAGATTGTTAAAACATTCAATTGAAGAAGATGGATATACGCAACCAATTGTAACCTATTATGATAAAAAAACAGATATTTATATTGTAGTAGATGGATTTCACCGTTATCGTTGTGCAAAAGAGTATTTTCATCTAAAACAGATTCCAATTGTTACCATTGATAAGGATTTGGAAAATCGTATGGCAAGTACCATTAGGCATAACAGAGCAAGGGGAACACATCAAATTATTGATATGTCTCATATTGTTTTAACCTTGACACAAAATGGATGGTCGGAAAAAGAGATTTCTAAACATTTAGGAATGGAGTTAGATGAAGTGATTCGATTAAAGCAAATTACAGGACTAAAAGAAATGTTTGCTAACCATGAATTTAGTAAGTCATGGGAGGAATTTGAGGAAAATAGAAAAAAGAGAAAAGCACAAAAATGAAAGAAAGATTGCCCAGTTTTTGGCAATCTTTTAACTATTACACCTTCAATTTTTTGATAATTTTAATTTCTTGATAAAGATTATCAATGATTGCTTTTCTACTTTCATAAGCATTTTTATATTCTTTATAAATGGATAAATAGTTGTCTAAAGTTTCGTTGTTTTTGAATAACATTTTCATACCCTCATAGTAATAATTTTTATCCTTTTCTTTCTTCGCGTTTTCCATTTTTTCTTTATATTTTTCAATTTGTTCAAATCTTTTTACTTCTTCTTGTAGTTCATCTACATATTCTTGTGTGCAAGTAATTTCGTATTCAATATCATCGATTACTACTTTGAATAGCTTTTTTACAATTAGAGGATTGTTTTTTCCAGCTTGACAGTTTTCAATCAGAATTTTTAAAGTATCTGAAATTCCAATGTGAGATTTATATTGCCTTTTGCTAACAATGGCATCGTATTCATCAGCTACACGAATAATTTGACCTTCATAAGGAATTTCTTTTTTGGTTAGACCTCGTGGGTAACCAGTACCATTTAACGCTTCATGATGATAAATTGCACCTGCTGCATAAGGTCGTAATTTTAAATCTTTCATACATACATTGTAACCCTGTGTGGTATGGGTTTTCATAATTTCATACTCTTCATCTGTTAATTTTCCGGGTTTCTGAAGGACTTCAGGAGGAATAAAAAGTTTGCCAATATCGTGTAAATAAGCACAGATGATACAATATTCTGTAAAATTTTTGTTACAGTGTAGATATTCACAAAGTCTACATGTTAGATTAGCGACATTTTCGCAGTGTTTTCTCGTAAATACATCTAAACTGTCTAACATGTTTAATTGATATCTCATACTTTCATTTAAGTTATATGATTTTAAGTTTGTTTTATCGTAAAAATCAAATTCGGTACTCATGAGGATTCTCCTTTATATCTGTTTTTTTTATCATAGCATGAAAATCAAAAAACTGCAACTTAAATAATAAAATTCAAGTTTCGACTTTTTGCAAGTGAGGGTGGTAATATATCATTTTTTTACACTTTGTGTGTCGCAACTTTCAGAATAAAATATACTAGTCTGTAAGTTGCTCCAATCGCACTTGCTTCGCTCGTTTGGTCGCTTACGCAGTGTTGCAAAAATGATATATTACCACCCTCACTTGCAAAAAGTCGAAACTTGAAAAATAATAAAATGATTGAAAAGTAGCCCAATTTGTGGTAATATAGAAAAAGTAAAAAGCAAACGGAGGAAATAATATGTATAGAACAAAAACATGTGGAGAGCTAAATCAAAACAATATAGGTGAAACAGTAGAGCTTAGCGGTTGGATACAAAAAATTAGAAATCTGGGAGGCATGATTTTTATTGATTTAAGAGATGAATTTGGTATTACGCAAATTGTCATTCATGATGAAGATTTACAAGAACAAGCTAAGCAACTAACAACAGAAAGCTGTATCCACATTTCACGGAAAAGTTGTGGAAAGAGCAAGTAAAAACACTAAAATTCCGACAGGAGAAATCGAAATAATAGCAAGTGAAATAGAGGTATTAGGAAAATGCAAAAATGTGCTTCCTTTTGAAATTAATACAGAACAAGAGGTAAGGGAAGATTTAAGATTAGAGTATCGATTTTTAGATTTAAGAAATGAAACTTTGCATAACAATATATTACTTCGTTCTAAAATATTAAAAACTTTGAGAGACAAAATGGATGAGTTAGGTTTTACAGAAATTCAAACGCCAATCCTTGCTAATTCTTCACCAGAAGGAGCAAGAGATTATTTAGTGCCAAGTAGAATTAATCCAGGAGAATTTTATGCACTTCCTCAAGCACCTCAACAATTTAAGCAATTATTAATGGTAGCAGGATTTCATCGATATTATCAAATTGCGCCTTGTTTTCGAGATGAGGACCCAAGAGCGGATAGAGCACCAGGAGAATTCTATCAGTTAGATTTTGAAATGAGCTTTGCAACACAAGAAGATGTTTTTCAAGTAATGGAAGAAATTGTGCCATATACTTTTAAGAAATTTACAGATTGGAAAGTAGAGGAAGGTCCATTTATTAGAATTCCATACAAAGAAGCGATGGAGAAATATGGTATTGATAAACCAGATTTAAGAAATCCATTAATCATTCAAGATGTAACAAAGATATTTGAATCTTCTGACTTTAATGCTTTTAAAGGCAAAACCATAAAGGCTATTGTTGTACCAAATGGGGCAAATCAAGGTAGAAAGTTCTTCGATAAAATGGGAGAATTTGCTATGACAGATGAGGTTGGAGCAAAAGGCTTAGCATGGACGAAATGGGAGGAATCAGGTGAAGTAACAGGAGGAATTGCTAAATTTATTACAGAAGATATTAAGAAAAAATTGGAAAGTGATTACCAGGTAGAAAAGAATTCAGCTGTTTTCTTTATTGCTGATGAATTAGAAAAGGCTCAAAAAATAGCAGGATTGGTTAGAATCGAATTAGGAAAAAGATTGGATTTAATAGAAAAAGGAGTTTATAAATTTTGTTTGATTGTAGATTTCCCAATGTATGAATTATCAGAAGAAGGAACCATAGATTTTAGTCATAATCCATTTTCTATGCCACAAGGGGGATTAGAAGCTCTAGAAAAGAAAAATCCATTAGATATACTAGCTTATCAATATGATTTAGTATGTAATGGCTATGAAATGGCATCAGGTGCTGTTAGAAATCACAATCCAGAAACGATGATAAAAGCTTTTGAAATAGCAGGATATACAGAAGAAGATGTCCAAAATAGATTTGGAGCCCTATACAATGCTTTTCAATATGGTACACCACCACATGCTGGAGCTGCACCAGGTGTGGATAGAATGGTTATGCTAATAGCTGACTCACAAAATATAAGGGAAATTATAGCATTTCCAAAGAATAAAAAAGCAAGAGATTTATTGATGCGTGCACCATCTGTTGTGTCAGAACAGCAATTAGAGGATGTACATATTAAATTGAGGACATAGGGACGTAGATAATGTCCCAAAAGGAGGAGAAAAATGGAATTTAGATTTAAACCAAGTGATAAAGTATGTTCACAAGAGATGATAATTGAATTAGAGGGAGATATTATTAAAAAAGTAACAATTGTTGGAGGATGTGCTGGCAATACAGTTGGTGTATCTCATTTGATTCAAGGGATGAAAATAGAAGAAGCAATTGAAAGATTAAAAGGAATTCCATGTGGTTATAGAGGAACCTCATGTCCAGACCAACTTGCCATTGCATTAGAAGAAGCCAAGAGTAAATTATTAGGTGGAAAATAAATGAAGAAAAAAGTTTTGTTAGGGATGAGTGGAGGAGTAGATAGCTCAGTAGCAGCAGTTTTATTACAAAAACAAGGATACGAAATAATTGGTTGTACGATGAAACTATGGGAACCAATGGAGGAAGAACAAGAAAATACCTGCTGTAAAAATCAAGCTGTATATGATGCAAAAAGAGTTTGTGAGCAATTAGGCATTCCTCATCATACGATAAATTGCAAAAATGAATTCAAAAGTAAGGTAGTAGATGAGTTTATTCAGGAATATAAAGAAGCAAGAACGCCAAATCCATGTGTAGAATGCAATAAATATTTGAAATTTGGGGTATTCTATGAAAAGGCAAAGGAGCTGGGTTGTGATTATATAGCAACTGGTCATTATGCTAGTATTGAATTTTCAGATTCCTATCAACAATATGTTTTAAAAAAGTCGAAGGAGGAGAAAAAAGACCAAACTTACTTTTTATATACAATTGCAAAAGAAAAGTTACAACATATTCTTTTTCCTTTACAAGATTGTAAGAGCAAGGAAGAGATTAGAAAAATAGCGGACGAAAATGATTTATTGGTAGCACAAAAGAAAGAGAGTCAAGAAATCTGTTTTGTTCCAGATAATGATTATAAAAGTTTTTTAAAAAAATATGGTAGACAAGTATATCCAAAAGGAGATATTATACAAAAAGATAGGGAAGTTCTAGGACAACATCAAGGCTTTATAAATTATACAATAGGACAAAGAAAAGGGATAGGGATATCATATCACGAACCATTATATGTATTGGCATTAGATAAAGAAAAAAATGAAGTAATAGTAGGAACACAAAAGGAATTATATAAAAAAGAACTATATGCAAAGGAAATAAATTGGTTGGTTTTTGATGAATTAAAAGAACCCATCCAATGTAAAGCTAAAATTAGATATCGAGCTAAAGAAGCGAATTGTATAGTATACCCTGATAAGGATATACTTAAAGTAGTATTTGAGGATGCCCAAAGAGCAATTACACCAGGTCAATCAATCGTTTTTTATGATGAAGAAGGAGTTGTTCTAGGGGGAGGAAAAATTTTTTAAAAAACCTTGTATAATCAATTGAATTATGATATAAATATTATAAATATAGCGATAGAGAGAAAGGTGGAATGATTGTGGAGGAAGAAATCGAGAAAGATGTTAAAACAATTTTAATTGTCGATGATGAACCACCAATTAGAGATATATTAGTATATAATTTAGAAAAAGAAGGATATAAAACAATTGAGGCATCTGATGGGGTAACTGCTGTGAATATAGCATTAGAACAAAGTCCAGACTTGATTTTATTGGATATTATGCTTCCCAAGTTAGATGGATTGTCTGTATGTAAAAGGATTAAAAATTCCCTAAATGTGCCAATTCTTATGCTAACAGCAAAAGATGCTGAAATTGATAAGATTTTAGGATTAGAATTAGGAGCAGATGATTATATTACAAAACCTTTTAGTGTTAGAGAATTGGTGGC
>CAOJZE010000088.1 GCA_948466095.1 uncultured Clostridium sp. | reverse complement strand
CCTTTTTATGCAACAAATGTCAAAAACAATTAGAAATCCAAGCTAAATTTCAAATCGAAAAAAACCAAAATATTGGTTATTATTTTCAAGAACATTTATATATCTTCGAATATCAGGGAATGATAAGAAAGATTATCTTAAATTATAAATTCAATGATAAATCCTATTTATACAAAACTTTTGTAAATTTTTTGTTAAAAAATGAAAAATTCTTTGAAATTTTAAAATCTTATGATACAATAATACCAGTTCCAATCAGTCAAAAAAGGAGAAAAGAAAGAGGCTATAATCAAAGTGAATTAATAGCGAAAGAAATGGCGAAAGCAATAGGAAACCATTATAACAATCAGTGCCTTTTTAAGACAAGGAATATTATAGAACAAAGCAAATTAAAGAAAGAAGAAAGACAAAAAAATATACAAGGTGTGTATGAATTACGCAATCAAAAGTTATTACAAGATAAAAAAATATTATTGATAGATGATATTTATACAACAGGAAGCACCGTGAATGAATGTGCTAGAATGTTAGAACAAGCACAGCCTAAATTTATTGGTGTATTTACATTGGCAAAGGATTACATTGTGAGACAAAAGGGACAGGTTTCATTTGTTTCATAAATAGGGTAGAAAAATGTCGAAAAAGTAAAACAATAAAAAACGACAAAAAAAGTGAGACAAATGAAACCTGTCCCTTTTGTCTCAGGAAGGAAAGTTTCAAATGGAAGATTTAGTAGAGAGCATATTAGACTATGTAAGGTCAGATTACACAGATTATGCCATTATGATTAATGGAGAGTGGGGTTCTGGAAAGACACATTTTTGGAACAACAAAATCAGAAAAAAAATTGAGTCTTTGCAATTAAATGGGAAAAGATATACAACGATTTACATGTCTTTATATGGAATTTCTAATTTAGAGGAAATTAGTAAAAAGATATTCATTGAAACCACTCAGTTAATGGATAAAAACTTAAGAAGATTTATGGATGATAATGGGCAAACCACTATTCCAGAGTATGCAAAAACAGGAATAGACATGGCTAACTTTTTTGGGGTTACCCAAAATGGAGACAGAGTAGACTATGGCGAATTCTTTTCAACAGATGACAAGGTTTTATGTTTTGATGACTTGGAAAGAGCCAATGTAGATGTTATTGATATTCTAGGATATATCAACAATTTCGTAGAACATGACCATATCAAAACTATTATTATTTGTAATGAAAAAGAACTTTCTACCAAATTAAAAAGCTCAAATCTTGAAATGAAAACCTTTATTGCCACTTACTTACTAGATAAGCAGGATGAATTAAATAAATCAGACAAACCAATGGTGGAGAAAATTCAGGATAAAATTGAGCATGTTTTTGATAAAGCCAATGATTATGAAAGAATCAAAGAAAAATTAATTGGTGAAACTTTTGAATATGCACCAAAATTTGATTATATTATCAATGGAATTTTAATGAGATATGAAAATAATCCAGACCTAATTCGATTTTTAAGAGAAAATACAGGGCTTATTATATCCACTTTTAACAAGAGTGGAACGAGAAACTTAAGAATTTTGAAGCATGCTTTAAATGATTTTAAGAAAATCTATGAAATGGTTAATAAATCGTACCCTAATACCAATCATAGGGTGATGCAAACGATGTTGATATTTACCATAGCCATTTCATTTGAAATCAAAGCAGGTAAGATAACCAAAGATAAATTTGTTAATATTCAAGACAATGAAGAATATAAGTCTATTTTAGTATCTTCTAGAATATTAATGGATAACAGACAATTCTATATTAAAGAATTTGATAACAATTATTATTATAATTTCAAATCTGAATATCGTTTCTTTAAATTTATCGAATATTATATCAGAACTCGTATTTTTGATATGAAATTATTTAAAGAAAACATGGAAACCATTAGAAATACCGTTGATACTGAAAACCTACCAGGTTATAAAAGATTATTAACAGAAGAGTATTGGAAAATTTCAGATGACCAATTTGATACCGTTATTCGAGAAGTCATTCATGATGTCAAAGAAGGAAATTTGAGTTTAATTGATACGGTAAAATTATTTGCGTACTTTAGCTATTTTTCTAGAAAAGGACTGATTGAATACGATTTAAAAACTTTGAGAAGTGTATTTTTTAATGGTATGAATATAGCCTCTTTATCTTCGGAATATTGTCCAGACCCAAAAGAAGAGTTGGGAAAGATTGCGATAGAAGAAGTGGAAGAGGACATGGAAGATATTCTAAAACATTTCAATGCCTTAAATGACCAGTTATTAGATAAAATGTATAAAGAAAAAGCAGACGAGGTTATGAAATGTATTCCAATGAAAATGGAGCAATTCTATGAAAAATTTGACCAAGAATGTATGGAAGTTCCTATTTTTAAATATTATGACCCATTCCAATTATTCCAAAGAATTTCTTGTGCAAGTAATGAGGACATCGTTTTAATTAAAGAAAAATTAACGGATAGAGCCAATCGCTATACCAAACAAATTGAGCCAGAGATGAAAAATATTAAGCAACTAAAACAAGTCATTGATGATTATTTAAAGGGAAAAGAACCAACGATTAAGATTGTTATGTTGAAAGAGTTTTCAAAAGATATGGGTTACATTTTGGATAAGTATAAAATGAGTTTTTTACCAAAGAAGGAAGAGAAAGTTGTAGAAGTGGAGGAAGAATAAAAGTAGTTACTAATTTTTTCTAAAAAGTTTTTTATATTTTTTATTTGTAACTCCCAACATCACACAGTCTGTAACTGTATAACAGACTGTAAGCTCGTTGGTCCCCCCGAATTGTTACTGCATAAAAAATATAATAAACTTTTAAAGTAAAATATAAAAAAGGGGAAACTAAAATGGAAAATAAGTATAATAAACAAAAGTATCTAGAATTATTAAGTAAAGAATATCGAAATATTAATGAAGTAACAGAAGAAATTATTAATTTACAAGCGATTATCAACTTACCCAAAGGAACCGAAATGTTTTTAAGTGATATTCACGGAGAGTATGAGCCATTTGTCCATATTTTGAACAATGGAGGAGGAATCATAAAAAGCAAAATTGATTCTATTTTTGGAAATACTACGACAGAGAAAGAAAGAGCAACACTAGCTACTTTGATATACTATCCAGAAGAAAAATTAAAATTAGTCAAACAAAAAAAGCAAGATTTAAAAGAATGGTATACGATTACATTGTACCGTTTAATTGAAGTCGCCCAAAAGATTAGTTCCAAATATACAAGGTCAAAGGTAAGAAAAGCCATTAACAGTGGATTTGAGTATGTCATTGATGAGTTATTGCATTCCCAAGCAGGAAATGAAAAAGATAAAGAGAAATACTATACAGCCATCATAAAAACGATTATTGATTTGGAACAAGCGGATAATTTTATTATTGCTATTTCGGATTTAATCAAAAGAATGGCAATTGACCATTTGCATATTTTAGGAGACATCTTTGATAGAGGACAATCTCCGGATTTGGTAATTGAGAAATTAAAGAAATTTCATAGTTTGGATATGCAATGGGGAAATCATGATATCTATTGGATGGGAGCAAGTTTGCGGTAATAAAGCTTGTATTGCAACCGTTATCAGAAATTGTGCTAGATATAACAATATTGCAATTTTAGAAGATGGTTATGGTATCAATATTAGACCTCTTTCTACTTTTGCGATGGAAACTTATCGAGAGGATGAATGTTTAAATTTTATGCCAAAAGTTTATGATGATAACAAATATGATAGTAGTGATAAAGTAACCATTGCTAAGATTCATAAAGCTATTACTGTCATTCAATTTAAGCTAGAGGGGCAATTGATTAAAAGGCATCCAGAATATCATTTAGACAATCGTCTTTTATTGGATAAAATGAATTTAGAAAAAGGCTATGTGGTATTAGATGGAAAACAATATGAATTAAATGATACGAATTTCCCAACCTTAAATCCAAAAGATGCTTATCAATTAAGTGATGAGGAAGAGGAAGTGATAGAGAGACTTTGTGAATCCTTCAAACATAGTCAGAGATTAAATGAACATATCGAGTTTATTTATCAAAAGGGAGAATTATACACCATATTTAATTCCAATTTATTATTTCATGCCTGTATACCAATGGATGAAAAAGGGAATTTTCAAACAGTCGAGTTTTTAGGAAATAAAGTAAGTGGAAAGAAATATTTTGATTTAGTAAATGAGACCATTCGAAAAGTGTATGTGAATAAAGAAGAACAAGATGAGGATTTATTAGATATCATGTGGTTTTTATGGATTTCACCAGTTTCTCCGTTTTTTGGTAAGGATAAGATGGCAACTTTTGAGAGTTATTTTATCAATGATAAAGAGACACATAAAGAAGAAAAAAATCCGTATTATCATTTTTCTAATCAAGAGGAAATATGCGATAAGATTTTAAAAGAGTTTGGATTAGAAGGCAAAGAAGCTCATATTGTCAATGGCCATGTGCCAGTGAAAGCAAAAAATGGAGAAAGTCCACTTCATGCCAATGGAAAATTGCTAGTGATTGATGGGGGATTTGCTAAAAGTTATCAAGTGGCAACAGGAAATGCAGGTTACATATTAAGTTATAATTCAAATGGATTGCTATTAAGTCAGAATAAGCCATTTGAGTCAGTAGAAAAAGCGATTAAAGAAGAGAAAGATATTATTTCTGAGATTGTGGTTAAAAAAACGGGTATTGTAAGAAAAACAGTGGGAGATACTGATATTGGTAAAAGATTAAAACAAGAGATACAAGATTTATCAGAATTGTTGCAATTCTATGAATCTGGAAAGTTGAAGCAAGTTAATTAGGAATGTTTTTTAAAGTTAATTCTATTTTTTATTTTTCAATGCATAATTTTTTCCTTATTTGTCATAATAAGAATATAAACAAAAAATTTACGAGGAGGAAAATTATGAAAGCAACTGGAGTTGTAAGAAGAATAGATGATTTGGGAAGAGTCGTTATCCCAAAAGAAATAAGAAAAACATTGAGAATCAAAGAAGGAGATCCATTAGAGATATTTACAGATAGAGAAGGGCAAGTCATATTAAAGAAATATTCTCCCATTGGTGAGCTTTCAGAATTTGCAGCTGGCTATGCAGAGACATTGTCAAAAACAACAGGACATATTGCTTGTATTACGGATAAAGATACTATTATTGCTGTATCAGGTGGTTCTAAGAAGGAGTTTCTAGAGCAAGATATTAGTAATGAATTGGAACAATTGATGGAAGATAAAGAAATTTATACAAGTAAAGAAAATAGCGATGTGGCTATGCCAATTACGAAAAATGATAATCAAGAGAGAAAAAATAATGCACAAGTGGTTTATCCAATTGTTTCGAATGGAGATACTATCGGTACTGTTATTTTAATGTCAAAAGAACCAAATGGTAAAATGAATGATGTAGAAAAAAAGGTGGCTCAATCAGCAGCAACATTTTTAGGTAGTCAAATGGATATATAATCTTATGAAAATCAAGAAAGTGGGGAAGTTTTCTTGATTTTTTCCTTATTTTAGAGTATAATTTGGAAAGTAAATGAAATTGAGAAAAGGAGAAATTTTATGAAAGCAATTGAGATAAGGAATAAATATTTAGAATTTTTCAAAAAACATGGACATGCTGTTATTCCATCCGCACCATTAATCCCAGAAAATGACCCATCTGTATTATTTAATACAGCTGGCATGCAACCATTAGTACCTTATTTATTAGGTGAAAAGCATCCATCTGGAACTCGTCTAACTGATTATCAAAAATGTGTCAGAACGGTTGATATAGACGAAGTAGGGGATAATCGTCATTTAACCTACTTTGAAATGCTTGGAAACTGGTCATTGGGAGATTATTTTAAAGAAGAATCCATTCGCATGAGTTTCGAATTTTTAACCAAAGAATTAGGAATTCCACTAGAAAAATTATCGTTAACTTGTTTTGCAGGAGATGAAGATTGCCCAAGAGATGCCGTTTCTGCTGATAACTGGAAAAAAGTTGGAATTCCAGAAGGTAGAATTTACTTTTATGGCAAAGAAGACAACTGGTGGATTGCAGGAGAAGAAGGACCTTGTGGACCAGATACAGAGATGTTCTATGATACTGGAAAACCAGCTTGTGGACCAGATTGCCAGCCATCTTGTGATTGTGGTAAATATGTTGAAATTTGGAATAATGTATTTATGGAATATTTCAAAGATAAAAATGGTTATTCTAAATTAGAGAGAAAGAATGTCGATACAGGTCTAGGATTAGAAAGAATGGCAATGCTATTACAAGGAAAAGAAACTCCATTTGATACAGAATTATTTAAACCAGTTATGGACAAATTACAACAGCTTCAAAAAGTTGATTATATAGAAAGCAGAAGAATTGTAGCCGAGCATTTACGTTCTAGTATGATGATTATTGCAGATGGTGGAAGACCAAGTAATTTAGATAGAGGATATGTTTTAAGAAGATTAATCAGAAGAATGATAAGACATTTAAACAAACTTCAAATTGATTTGAGTGAACTTTCTGAATTAATAGAAATCAATGTGAAAAACTTAAAAGAAATGTATCCAGATTTAGAAAAAAACAAAGAAATGATACAAAGTGTCATTTTAGAAGAAAAAGATAAATTTGTAAAAACTTTAGCACATGGGGAACGAGAATTTGAAAAAGAAATCAAGAAAATGCAAGAAATAGGAAAGAAAAAGATTTCGGGGGAAATTGTTTTTCGATTATATGATACTTACGGTTTTCCACCAGAAGTAACCAAAGAGTTAGCAACAGAGCATGGGTATGAAGTAGACTTAAAGCAATTTGATGAACTATTTAAAAAACATCAAGAAAAATCAAGACAAGGTTCAGAGCAAAAATTTAAAGGTGGATTAGCAGAGCAAACAGAGGAAACGATAGCTTATCATACAGCCACTCATTTATTAAATGCCGCATTAAAGCAAGTCATTGGAAAAGATGCTCATCAAAGAGGTTCTAATATTACGGTTGATAGAATGAGATTTGATTTTAATTGTGACCATAAATTGACAGAGGAAGAAAAGGAGACAGTAGAAGATTTAGTCAATCATTGGATACAAGAAGGGTTAGAAGTAACCAAACAGGAAATGAAGAAAGAAGAAGCCATTCAGTCTGGAGCAGAATGTATGTTTATTGAAAAATATCCAGATGTGGTTACTGTATATAGTATAGGGGATGTATCCAAAGAATTGTGTGGAGGACCTCACGTGAAAAATACAAAAGAGTTAGGAACTTTTAAAATTAAAAAAGAAGAATCTAGTTCGTCAGGTGTGAGAAGAATTAAGGCGGTTTTAGTGAAATAGATTTTTAAGATTGCCAAAGGGGACGAACCTTTTTGGCAATTTGTAAAAATGATAAGACGAATCATTGAATATTTAAATAATAAAATTTCGTTCTTTACTGGTCGAACGAATTAGAGGAGAGAAAATGGAAGATTGTTTATTTTGTAAGATAATTAAAGGTGAAATACCTTGTAAAAAAGTATATGAAGATGAAGAGATTTTAGCCTTTTATGATATTCATCCAGCAGCTCCTATTCATATTCTAGTAATACCTAAAAAACATATTGCTTCATTAGCACATTTAAGAAAAGAAGATGAAGCAATAGTGGGAAAAATATATAGTGTAATGAATCAGATAGCTGAGGAAAAAGATTTTAAAAAGGATGGTTATCGTGTCATTGTAAATTGTGGAAAAAATGGAGGTCAAGAGGTAATGCATTTACATTTT
>CAOJZE010000087.1 GCA_948466095.1 uncultured Clostridium sp. | reverse complement strand
AAGTTATTATTATAATGCAATGGGATATATGAAAGATAGAATTTTAAATCCATTTTGGGTAGTTTTTTCTGATGACATTAACTGGACAAAAGAAAATATAAATTTTGGTTCTAATTGTTATTTTTTAGATGAAAAAGATAACTTACAAGATTACGAAGAACTGATGGTTATGAGTTGTTGCAAAAATCATATTATTGCAAATAGTACATTTAGCTGGTGGGGTGCATGGCTTTGTAGAAATGAAGATAAAATAGTAGTAGGACCCGATAGATGGGGATTGAATAGGTTATGTAATTATGGAAAAAATATTTTGCCTACAGATTGGATAAAAAAATCTGTGATATGAATATTTTAGGTTTAGGTAAAATAATGAGGAATAAAAAATGTTTAATATTTTAATATGGGGAACAGGATATGGATATAGTAAATATATTAATGTTTTAAAGTATCAAGAATTATTAGGAGAAATAAAAATAATTGGTATAACAGGAAAAGATGAAATATATCTATGTTTAGATGGATATCAATTTTTCCCTTTATCTGAAATTAAGAAATTAAATATTGACTATATAGTAATTACATCTGGTATATATTTTAATGAAATTATAATGGAGGCAAAAAGTCTAGGAATTTTAAAACCTATATTTATCATGGCAAAAGTATTTGAATTTCCTGGTTTTTTATTTTCAAAATATATTTATCTTTTGAACTCTAGAGTTTCTATAATATCGAATAATTGTTGGGGAGGAACAGCATATCATTCTCTTGGAATGAAATTTTATTCTCCATTTATTAATATGTTTGAGACTGATAGAGATTATTTGAGACTATTATATAATTTGAGATATTATATGAAATTAAAATTGGAATTTATTGATTATGGATATAATTCTATTTTAAATATAAATTATCCTATATGTAAATTAGGAGATGTAATATTGCATTTTAATCATTATTCAGATGTAGAAATTGTTAAGATAAAATGGTATGAAAGAGTGAAAAGGATTACTTGGGATAATCTTTTTATTATGATGTTTACAGAAGATGAGCAAATTGCTAATGAGTTTGATAAATTGAATTATAAAAAGAAAATTTGTTTTGTTCCATTTAGTAGTACCTTATCATCTAGCTATTATTTACAAATTAGAAATAAGGATATAATGAAAAAGATACCTTTTTGGAGTATTGTCAATAAAATGGCTAGTGGTCATTATCATGATTATGATTTAATAGATTTATTACATACAGGAAAAATAAATAAGAATAGGTATTTTTGTTGGTGAATTTGATGAAAAGAATTTTAATATTTGGATTAGGAGAACGAGGAAAAAAGTTAATTGCTCACTGTCTAAAATATAAATGTAGAGATATAATTGTAGCGATTATAGATAATAATATAATCCAAGAATTTTATTGCGGAATTCCGGTTATTTATCCTGAAAATATAATAAATTATGTTTATGATGAGATATGGGTTTGCACAATATATTATCCTGAGATTAAAAAACAATTAATAGAAGAATATGAAATTTCTGAACAGAAAATTGTTTATGTGGAACCTGTTATGCCAATATTAGAAGAGAGACTTCATAAACATTATGAAAAAGCTTTAAATAAGAAAGTAGAAGTATCAGATGAGTTAAAAGAAGTATTAAATTATATATCATCACATCATGCCCAGATGTATTGTTATCCTTTTTATGATGAATATCTAAACAAAACAGATGTTCCTATATTTTTTGATGAATTTTGTCAGCTATTTTATGTATATTATGATTTGAAAAAAATGTATTTCTCTAAAAAGATTGATTCCGAAAGAAAGGTGCGTCATTATTTTAATTTAATTAGAATGGAGCAAGATAGTCGTTCCCCGCATTGTTATTGGAATGAAAAGAAAATGGAAGATGTAACAGGAGTAGGAATAGATGTTGGAACATCTGAGGGAATATTTGCATTAAAAATTATTGAACAAATAGAACATATATATTTAATAGAGGTAGATGAAGATTGGATAGAAGCTTTACAATATACATTTGAGCCATTTAAAGAAAAGGTGACTATTATACAAGGATTTGCCTCTGATAAAGATGACGAACAATGCATTAAATTGGATTCTTTGATAGGGGAAAGAAAAATTGATTTTATTAAAATGGATATAGAAGGAGAAGAAAAAAACGCATTAAAAGGTTGCAGTAAAATCTTAAAAAATAATAATGTGGAATTAGCAATTTGTGTATATCATAATTCAGAGGATAATGATCAAATTGGAAATTTTCTTATAAAACAAGGATATAATATTAAAAATTCGAAAGGTTATATTGTTTGTCAAGGAGAATGGGAATTAGAAAATAATATAACAGATTTTCGGAAAGGAATATTATTTGCAAATAAATGAATTGAATTATAGTAAATATTAATGTGTTAAATATAAGTTGGGAGAACAATAGTAGTGATAATAATAGAAAATGGCTTTGAATCATTTCATGCAGTTGCTAATAGAAAGAAAATTATTGCATTTGGTGCATCAAACTTTTTACAATTGATTAGTTTAAATTATAAGGATTTAAAATTAGAACAATATATATATTGCGTAGTGGATAATGATATATCTAAACAAGGAAAAAGTATTTCTATTAATGGATGTAATAAAGGTATAATTTCTCCTCAGCAACTATTAAAGTTTGATGAAAAAGATATTGCTGTTTTAATTACGTCAGATATTTATGTATATGAAATTTATAAACAATTAGAAAAAATGTTAAATGGAAGAAATATAGAGGTTTTTGGGCTATCATTGATGATTGCAAAAAACATAGATGATACTTCTGAACGTTATATGCAATTTTTAAACAATGAAACAAGTTATAAAATTCCAAAAATTATACATTATTTTTGGTTTAGTGGAGAGGAAAAAACAGGATTAGTTAAAGAATGTTTAGAAAGTTGGAAGAAAACATGCCCTGATTATGAATTGAAAGAATGGAATGGAAACAATTATAATATTTCAGTTAATGATTTTGTATATAAAGCCTATAAAAAGAAAAAATGGGCATATGTATCAGATTATGCACGTTTAGATGTTGTATATAGGTATGGTGGAATCTATTTAGATTTGGATGTTATTTTATATAAAAATTTAGATATTTTACTTTCACAAGATTTTTTTGTTGGTTTTGGCCCTATTAGAGATATTGAGGCAGCAGTATTTGGTGCAAAAAAAGGATGTCCTATTTTAAAAGAAATGATGCATATATATGATGATAAAAAATTTGATGAAAATGAAAGTATGACACTTTTTAATTTACAACCAATTTTACTGGACCGTTTTTTTGAAAAAAAGGGATTTGAAATAAATGGAAAGTATCAAAAAAAGGATGGAATAACAATTTATCCACGTGACCTTTTTTCTGCAAAAAATTGGTTTACAGGAGCATATGAAATTACAGATGTTGCGTTGGGTATACATGAGTGTGCTGGAGGATGGGTTAATAAAAATGGAAAAAGTAGTAAACGGATTAAGATGGAAAATAATATAAATTTAGAACAAATTTATAAAATGGAAGTATAAGGAGGCTTGTAAATTGCAAGAAGAAAAATACATATTATCTGTATGTATTCCAAATTATAATAGGCTGGAGAAATTTAAAAGTCTTTTGGAAAACATTGCAACCCAAATTGTATGTGATGGACTTCAAAAGAAAGTAGAGGTATGTATTAGTGATGATTTTTCTACAATTAATCCTATTAGTATAGTTGATGAAGTTAAAAAAAAGTTTCCTTTAGTATATATTCAATATAACCGAAATAAACAAAATATGGGGATGGATTATAATTTTTTAAAAAGCGTGTTACTAGCTAACGGGAGATATGCATGGATTATAGGAAATGATGATGTACCTGAAGATAAAGCTTTATATAATATTTTGAAAATAATTCACAAAACAAAATATGAAGATATAGATTTTATTGTTACTTCGTTCGACTCTTTTGATTATGCTAATAATTTCATAAAGACAGTCTATCCTTTAGGGCAAGAAGAACAAGAAGATATTTTGTTTAATACTTGTGACAAAAAACAATTATATAATCTAATTATGAAAGTGAAAGATAATTCTGCTGTATTTGGTTTTTTATCAAATGTGGTATTTAAGAGAGAAAGATGGATTAGGCATGGAAATAGATTTGAAGATAAAATGTCTACTATATTTATACAAGTGTATATGAACTTGCAAACATTAGTGGAAGGAGCAAAATATTTTTATACACCTCAAAAAATCATTTTAAACTATTTAGATGATGAAATGAATCAGACAATAGATAGGACCTACCAAATTGCAGTTGGATTGTATGAGGCGATGGACTATTTTTTTCAAGGGGAAGAAAGAAGAAGTATAGAAAAAAATGTTGTAGATGTTTTTATTTCGAGTAGATTTATGGAATTTCCTAAAAACGATAAAAGGAGAATGAAGATTGATAAGTTTGTATCAGAAAGATTAGATATTTTGAATAAGTATTATATTAAATGTAAAGATAGAAAACAATATTTTGATAAAAAAAATATTATTATTTATGGTGCTGGTAAGTTTGGATGTATTGCAATCAATGATTTGATGAATTTTAAAGCAAATATAATAGGAATATGTGATATAGATAAACAAAAACAAGGGAAGTATATTGAAGGTAATATAATATTTGATTTTGATACATTGTTAAAAGAATATCGAAAATATCATGATTGTGTTATTGTTGTGGCAAATAATATACATTTAGTAGAAATTATCCATAAATTGATTGAAAATTTAGTGTTTCAAATTGCAATTATAACATAAAGAAAAATAATGTTGGGAGCATAATATGAATTATACCAATAAAAAGGTTGCTATATTTGGAGCTGGCCTATACGGCCAAAAAGCATTACAAAAGCTAGGCAGTGACATAGTGGAATGTTTTATTGATAATAGTCCAACAAAACAAGGAACTACATATTGTGGAAAAATAATAAAAAGCCTGGATGAAATCCAAAAAGATATTGATAATTTCTCTATCATAATTGCAAGTATCTATGCAACAAGTATGGAAAAACAGTTGCAAGAATATGGCATTACAGATTATACGATTTTTGAAGACTATCAACATGGATATTTTGAAACGGACGAATTAATTGTCAATCCTTATAAGACGACAAAAGAAGCTACTACCGAGGAAGAATGGTCAGGAAGTGAAAAGCTTCAATATACGCGAAAAGCGGTCTATGATATGGTCGAAACTTATCAGAAACATCAGACACTTTTTGACCATATTGAGATAGAGACCATTAATCGATGCAATGGAAACTGTTCTTTTTGTCCAGTGAGTCGAAAGAAAGACCCAAGGGTAAAAGCAGTGATGACTGCTGAATTATTTCAAAAGATTGTAGCGCAACTTGCCAAGATAAATTATAGCGGAAGGTTTACGACATTTTCCAATAATGAACCATTACTGGATGATAGGCTGATTGAATTTAACAGATATGCACGTGAAAAATTGCCTAATGCCAGGATGCATCTTTTTACCAATGGGACTTTACTGACGATTGATAAATTTATTGCTTTGATAAATATATTGGACGAGCTTATTATTGATAATTATCAGCAGGAATTGAAACTGATTAAGCCTTGTCAGGAGATAGAAGCATATTGTAAAGAACATCCTGAACTTTGCAAAAAAGTAACCATTGTTCTTAGGAAGCCTAATGAAATATTGACTTCTAGAGGTGGAAATGCTCCCAATCGGAAGCAGATACCAGACTATAGTAAGGATAGGTGCATATTGCCATTTAGACAGATGATTGTACGACCAGATGGAAAAGTGTCTTTATGTTGCAATGATGCAATTGGAAAATATACTTTGGGAGATTTGAATCAGGAATCATTGTTGGACGTGTGGTATGGGCCTAAATTCCAGATGGTTCGAAAATGTCTATATGAAGGCAGAGAAAATTGGGGAGATTGCCGTCATTGTGATACTTTTTTAACAGGCTAAAGTGTATTTGATGAAAAAATATAGTATAAGAGGCCTTAATAATGAATGATATAATCTCTGTAATCGTTCCAATCTACAACGTTTCTGTCTATCTAAAAAAGTGTATTTCCAGTATTCTAGCTCAGACTTATCCATATCTTCAAATCATTCTGGTAGATGATGGCTCTACAGACCAGTCATCAGAAATATGTGATTTTTATCAGAGACAAGACCATAGAATCCAAGTGATTCATAGGAAAAACGGAGGTCTTGTTAGTGCAAGAAAAGAAGGACTACAGGCTTCTACTGGAAAATATATCTGTTATGTAGACGGAGACGACTGGCTTGAGGCTGATATGATAGAGCAACTGATAAAAAGTATGATGCAGACAGATGCAGATTTGGTTATTTCTAATCATTTTTGTGATTTAGAGAACATGGTCTGGAAAGTGCAGGGCAGATTAAAAGCTGGAATATATGATGCAAAAGACCTGATTCCAATGATGCTATATACAGGTGAATTTTATGAATTTGGAATCCATCAGTTTGTCTGGGGAAAGCTTTATCGAAAAGAGATATTGTGGGATATTCAGATGCAGGTGGACGACAGGATTACTTGTGGAGAAGATGTTGCAGTTACTTATCCTTATATCTTAAAGGCAGAGCATATTTGTATATTGGATTATGCAGGTTATCACTATTTACAAAGAGCTGGTTCCATGACAAGTTGCTACTATATAGAGGCATGGATGCAGAGTAAGATTTTGCTGAAATATTTGCAGAGGATTTTTCAATCTTCTGTTGATGCAGGCACTTTGATGACACAGTTAAATCAATATGCCAAAAATTTGCTGTTAGCAAGGCAGATTCATTATTTTGATACTTTTGTGGAAAATAAACGATTGATGCCATATGGCGGAATTCCAGAAGATGCACGTGTGGTAATCTATGGTGCTGGAAAATTAGGACAAAGTATCTATTATTATTTAACACAGGAAACTTCGATAGAGGTTATCTGTTGGGTGGACAAGAATTATGAGCTGTATCAGAAGATGCATTTGAAAGTTCATAATCCAGAAAAGCTAAGAGATTTGGATGATAGTACATATGATTTTCTTATGATAGGAATTAACAGCCAGAAGACGGTCAACATAGTTGAAGGATATTTGGCAGAGATGTCTGTAAGGAAAGAAAAAATAAGATGGCTAAGTGAGGATTTTATAAAAGAGGAACATTTTATTTTAGATAAGTTATAAAAATATTTTGCACCTTGAAAATTGAACAAAACATGTAAAAGACAAAGAATCAGGTTGTGTCAAATGCTGAAAGCGGTTATAATATATTTTATAAGTCAAAAGGAAAGGTGGTATACTTTATGTCAGCATTACAAGAGCAAGCTTTGCCAAAAGAGCATTTAAAGTTTCCACAAGCGACAGAGGCAGATGAAGGTATGAAAGCATTTCAAAAGCTGGATGCTGCCAGAGAGGAAATTAAGCAATATTTTCCTGCAGATTTTGACCCTGATAAAGAATTAGAGGAGGCTCGACTAGAACGGTATGAAAGTATTAGTTGATACAAATGTGATTATAGACTTTCTTCTAACACGAGAACCGTTTTACAGAGCTTCTTTAGAAGTTATAAAATAAAAGAGGAAAAATAAATTTAATTAAAAATGTTAGATAAAACAGCGTGTTTTGTTCATGTTACAGTTTGAACAAAGCAGGCTGTTTTTATTTTAAATAATATATAGAAAGAAACATTGTACCTTGAAAATTTCATACTTGTATCAAAATCTTAACGATTACAATTA
>CAOJZE010000086.1 GCA_948466095.1 uncultured Clostridium sp. | reverse complement strand
TCTCGTGAAGATGGAGATAAATTAGAAAGTGAAAGTGTATCAAATCAAAGAAATATATTACAAAGATACGTAAAAGAAAATGAATATATTCTAATCGATGAATATGTAGATGATGGAATTTCAGGAACAACCTTTGAAAGAACAGAATTTAAAAGAATGATTTCAGATATAGAAGAAAAAAGAATCAATATGGTGATTACGAAAGATTTATCAAGACTTGGTAGAGATTATATAAAAACAGGTTATTACATAGAAAATTATTTTCCAGAAAACGATATTCGCTATGTGTCTATATTAGATGGGATAGATACCTATTTTGATACAACCAATAATGATGTAACACCATTTAAAGCAATTATAAATGATATGTATGCCAAAGATATATCAAAAAAAATTAAAGGTGTTCTAAAAGAAAAAGAACTAAAAGGCGAATATTTAGGAAGCTATGCACCTTATGGCTATCAAAAAAGCCAAACACAAAAAAATAAACTAGAAATTGACACCAATGTTTCTTACATAGTAAAACAAATTTTTGAATTATATTCAGAAGGAAATGGATTTCAAAAAATAGCAACCATATTAGATCAAGAAAATATAAAAACACCAAGTCAGTATATGAATATGAGTCATCAAAGAGAAACTTGGAATCCAAAAAGTATAAAAGCAATACTCATAAATGAAGCTTATGTTGGAAATACCGTTCAAAATAAGTGTGTTTCTATTTCCTATAAAATCAAAAAGAAAAGGAAGAAAACACCAGAAGAATATATTAGAGTGGAAAATACTCATGATGCAATTATTTCAAAAGAATTGTTTGCTAAAGTACAAGAGATAATGAAAAGCAAGAAAACTTTATCAACAACAAAACATGATTTTCTATTTAAAGGTTTGCTATTTTGTCATAATTGCGGCAGAAAATCTAGAGTATGTTATAGAGGTAAAAACACTAAAATAGGATATATAGACTGTAGTTTAGCAAGAGGAAAAGACAGAAAATGTAAGACTTGCAATTATAATTATAACAAATTTGAAGAAAAAACTTTGTATATTATTAGGCAAATATGTAAAACCTATGCAGATAAGAACGAATTGAAACATATCTACGAAAAATGCAAAAATAACTATGAAACTTTGATTGAAAAGGAAACATTTTATTTAAAAGAGATAGAAAATAGAATAACAAATGTATCAAAGAAAATTGATAAAATGTATTTAGATAGTGTAAATGGATTGATAACAAATGATGATTATTTTAGATATTCAAAAGATTTTATCGAAGAAAGAGAAAGGCTAAAAAAAGAAAAATCGAATACAGAAAATAAAATGAGTACATTAAAAAACAAACAAAAAAATCATGAAAATGATGAAGAAATAGAAAATGTCATTGATACATTTTTAGAGATGGAAAAACCAAGTAAGAAAATATTATATGAGTTAATAGACAGAGTGGAATTAGATGAATATAAAAATATTTATATTTATTTTAATTTTTCAGAACTGAATATCATAAATGAACAGTTAAATGACCTATGTATCATACAAAGTGCATGATACTACTATTAAAATATAATAAACCTAGAAATTGATATAATAAGTATGATTTTAAGTTGGTAACATTAGAATAGCTTCACATTTAGCATGGGTATATGATATTTATTGTAAAACAGGAATTAAAGTATCTTTCCCAATCATTGCAGACCGAAACGGTCAAATCGCTCGAAAATATGGAATGATTGCCAATGAAATTAGTAATACAGAAACAGTAAGAAATGTCTTCATTATTGATGATAAGGGAATCGTAAGAACGATTTTAATTTATCCATTAAACGTAGGACGTTTCATTCCAGAAATTATAAGAACGGTGCAAGCCTTACAGATGGCTGATTGTAGTAAAGGATCCACAGCAGCTAACTGGATGCCAGGTCAGCCAGTTATTGTTCCTCCACCAAAGACTTTTGAAGCATTACAAGCAAGAAAGGAAGAAATGGAAAAAAACAGAAATGGAATTACTTGGTATTTAAGTTTTAAAGAACCACCCAAAAAATGCCTGAATCAAAAAGAAGATTGTAAAAAGTTGGAAGAAACAAAAAAAGAATGCTAAATTAAAATTTTAAAATAATTTTGTAAAAATTGCACATACTAAAAATATAAAAACACGAATATACAAAAGTTGGGAGGTACCAAATGGAAGCAAATCAAAAAATAAATTGTACAGTTACGAGTTGTAAATACAATAATCAAGAAAAGGCAAAATGTACATTAGAGGCGATTCATGTAGCACCAATGGAAGATGTTGATACAGAGACAGCAGATGAATCAATGTGTGCAAGTTACAAATTTGACGAAGAATAACTAAGAAAAACAGAGATAAGATGGAATAGTATCTTATCTCTTTAAAATTAAAAATCAAAGTTACTTGACAGATTCAAAAAATAGAAATACAATAACAAAAAAAGGAGGAGATAAATATGTTAGTATCAACCAAGGAAATGTTTGAAAAATCAATGAAGGAAGGGTTTGCAATAGGTGCATTCAATGTCAATAATATGGAAATTATACAGGCTATTGTAGATGCAGCAGCAGAGAGCAAATCACCAGTTATTTTACAAGCTTCTGCGAGTGCTATCAAGTATGCAAGAGTAAACTATTTAATGAAAATGATAGAGGCAGCAGTAGAAGAACATCCAGAAGTTCCAATTGCCATTCATTTAGACCATGGACCAGATTTTGAGACTGCTAAAATGTGTATTGATAACGGATTCACATCTGTTATGATAGATGGTTCAAAATATGATTTTGAAGAAAATGTAGCATTAACGAAAAAAGTAGTAGACTATGCTCATAGCAAAGGGGTAGTAGTAGAAGCGGAACTTGGGAAATTGGCAGGAATAGAAGATGATGTCAATGTGGATGCTTCCGATGCTATGTATACAGACCCAGCACAAGCTCAAGAATTTGTAGAAAGAACAGGTTGTGATTCTTTAGCCATTGCCATAGGAACAAGTCATGGTGCTTATAAATTTAAAGGAGAAGCAAAACTAAGATTTGATATTTTAAAAGAAATTAAAGAAAGAATCCCAAATACACCAATCGTATTACATGGTGCTTCTACTGTTATCCCAGCATTAGTAGAAATGTGTAATCAATATGGAGGAGATATACCAGGAGCAAAAGGAGTACCAGATGAAATATTACATCAAGCAAGTGTTTCTGGCGTATCTAAAATAAATGTAGATACTGATTTACGTTTGGCTATGACAGCGGGAATTAGAAAAGTTTTTGTAGAAGAACCAAATGCTTTTGACCCTAGAAAATATTTAAAACCTGCTAGAGAATTAATAAAAGAAACAGTAAAACA
The DNA here is from genome assembly GCA_948466095.1 of uncultured Clostridium sp. Lineage (GTDB taxonomy): Bacteria > Bacillota > Clostridia > TANB77 > CAG-508 > CAG-269. Next base: position 4,453 of record CAOJZE010000086.1, on the reverse strand, counting down.
TAAAATGATAGATGTTTTCGGTTCAAGTAATAAAATTTAAGGAGATTGCCAAGAGGCATGGACCCTTTTTCTATTATATCTTAAAAAGGTTATTATATCTTTTATGTAGCAACATTTCAGGGGGACCAACATCACACAGTCTGTTAAGAATTTACAGACTGTATGATGTTGGGAGTTGCAAATAAAAAATATAATAACCTTTTCTTGACATTAATATTGTTTATTTTTTAAATGAATAGCCATTTGTTTTTGAGCATCTTTTTTCGCTAAATCTTGACGTTTATCATAAAGTTTTTTTCCTTTACCAATCCCTAATTCGATTTTAACGAAACTTCCTTTAAAATAGATACTAATAGGAACTAAACTATAACCTTTTTGTTTGGTAAAACCAATTAGTTTGGCAATTTCTTTTTTATGTAATAATAATTTTCTATCGCGTAAAGGATTTTTGTTAAAAATATTTCCATGTTCATAGGGGCTAATATGCATACCACAAATAAAAACTTCGCTTTTTTTAATATAAGCATAGCAATCCTTTAAATTTACTTTTCCAGCACGTATGGATTTGATTTCTGTACCAGATAACACAATTCCAGTTTCTATTTTATCTTCTATTTGATAGTTATGATAAGCCGTTGGGTTTTTTGCAATTAATTTTGTATTCATTCCTTTATACCTCAATTTTAAATTTTATTTATTATAACATATATGTGTAAAGAACAAAAGAGAAAAGCTGCTAAAAGTATAAATACTTTTAACAACTTTTACCAATTAATCTCTTCCATTATAATCAGAAGAACGAAGTTGCATAGAATAATACCAAACTAAAGCTACAATAGCAATAGCAGCAATGCCAAGGATAAGCCAAGTCCAAGCAGTAGCAGTCATTCCCATGAAAGTAGTATCAGTTGCAGCTGTTCGAGTTGCTGTGTAATCATTGTTTGTGTTACCTATTCTGGTATCTCTGTTATTATCATTATTGTTCATAATAGCGTTTCCTACATTGTTAGCTCCTTCTTCCATTTTTCCAGTAGCATCTTTTGAAGCGTTTGAAATACCTCTTGCAGCATCTTCTACAGCATTTTCAGCCCCACCAACTACATCTCTAACGCCATTTGCAGCATCTTGTAAACCATTATTGGCGAAACAAACAGAAAAAGAGAAAATACCAATGATAAGAAGAGCAGTACTAATTAATAATTTTTTGTACATAAAATTATCCTCCTATATAAAATTTCAATAAGCTTATTAGTTTCCATATATCAATATGAAAATTAAATACTATTCATAGTATTTAAAAAAGTGGAACAAATTATACATACAAAAACATCAAAAAACTCTCAAAAATGAGAGTTTTTAACAATTTATTTTTTTAAACGAATGATTATGGCAATTGATAATAGTATTAATAATATTCCAATTACAATTAATAATATATTTAAAATATTGGATAATTGTAGACCAGAATTAGAATTTGAATTTACATTACTAACAGTAGCAGATGTGTTCGTGCTATTAAGACTTGGAGCAGGGCTACTAGTATTATTTGATGTAGAATTTGTATTTGAATTAGCAGTACTTGAGTTCGTATTAGTATCTGTATTGGTTTCTGTATCTGTATCAGAATCTGTATCTGTGGTATTGGTAGCAGAATTATTGGTTGTTAAGTCTACATTATTTGTTAAATCATCTGTCATGTCTAAATCAACTGCATAACAGTAATGAAATCCTAATAAAATAGTTAATACGATAATAAAAATTATTTTTTTTGTTTGATTCATTTATTTTCCCTCCAATAAAACCCATTCGGCGAATTTCATTTGTTCGTTCCTATCCAAACCCAAAAAGTTAAAAAATGTCGAGTGGAAATCAAAAAATTATAACAAAAAATGTTAAAAATTGTCTAGTGGAATTCATAAATTTATAAAAAAGAATTCTCAAAAGATAATCAAAAATTACTTGACATTACAAAACAAATGTTTTATAATAAACACAATCTAAAAGGATGTGAAAATTATGAAAGAAGAAAATAATATAATGTCTCTAAATAAAAAATTAGATGTAATAAAATATGATATAGACAATATTAAAAATTTAATTTATACAATAAGAGGAAAACAAGTAATGTTGGATAGTGATGTTGCTATGTTGTATCATTATGAAACTAAAAAATATACAAAGATTTCCAGAAAAATTTTGTTTTCAACTCAATGAAGAAGAGTTAGAAAACTTGAGGTCACAATTTGTGACCTCAAGTTTAGAAAAAGAAAACTATGGAGGAAGAAGATATTTACCATATGTTTTTACAGAACAAGGAATAGCAATGCTTTCAGGATTATTGAGAAATGAAATAGCAGTTCAAGTGAGTATAAATATTATGGATGCATTTGTTGAAATGAGAAAATTCATAACATTAAATGGACAAATGTTTCAAGAAATGAATACTATGAAAAGTAAATTATTAGAACACGATGAAAAATTTAATACAGTATTTGACGAGTTACAAAATAAAAAACAAAGCGAATTTAATCAAAAAATATTTTTTGATGGACAAATTTATGATAGTTATAGCTTAATAATTGATATAATAAAAACTGCTAAAAATAAAATTTTGATTATAGATAATTACATAGATGATAGCATTTTAAATATGTTAGCAAAGAAAAATAAAGATGTAGAGGTAGTTATATTAACATCACAAAATAGTAATATAAGTAAATTAGATATTAACAAATTTAATAAACAATATCCAACTTTAAAAATAGCAAAAACAAATAAATTTCATGATAGATTTATCGTCATTGACAATAAAGAACTGTATCACTGTGGAGCATCCTTAAAAGATTTAGGAAAGAAATGTTTTGCAATTTCTAAAATAGAAGATAGGGAATATGTAAAGCAAATTAGTAATTTTGCTTGAAAAATGAAAAGCTATGGTATAAAATATAAAAAGGAATAGAAAGTACTTAAATAATGAACTATTTTGTATATATGACTAGTAAAACTTAAACTGAAATTATGGAGGAAAATTATGATTAAAGATAATTTAATAGAAGTACTTCATGAAATGGAAGAAGTAACAAAATTATTTAAACTAGAACCATTTGATATTTATATTATTGGTGGAGGGGCATGTATATTAGGGGAATATACAACAAGAGCAACACTAGATATAGATTTTGTTGATTTGGGATATCCTGCAAAATATGGAAAAGTATTTGTACTATTAAGAGATTATGATATGTTAGAATATCAAAGTACAATATTATCTCCCACTTACAAAGAAAGAGCTGTAAAATTAAAAGAATTTAAATATATTAATGTATATATTCTTTCAAAAGAAGATATTGTAATAAGTAAGATCATAAGGCTTGCTAAAAAAGATATAGAAGATTTAAATCAAATTATACCTAAATGCAATAAAGAGGTATTAAATAATATAATAGAGGAGATTTTAAATAGAGAAGATTTATTTAAAAGTAAAAAGACAGAGTTTGAGAAAAAATTGAGAATATTTAGGGAGAAATATGATGTATAGGATTTTTTGTGAAAGCTATCAAAATTTTATCAATTCATTTGATGAAAACAATTATAGATTAGAAGTCGCCAAGCCACTAGAATTAATGGCAAATATTAATAAGTATGCGGAAGAAGAAAAAAAACAAAGTGAGTTATTTAAAAGACTATGTGATTTGATTTACTTTATGCAAGAGAATGTTGAGAGATTTCCAAAACTAAAAGCATTTTTATGGACTTTGAGTTCAAGAAATATGATTGGAAAAAAGTATCATATAGCAAAGCAAGAAGAGTTAGAAGAACAAACAAAATTAATCAATTCATTTTTAAAATTAGCTTATTGGTATTGATATAGGTAATTTTTATTAAGGAGAACTCAGAGCATGAATGCTAAAAATAATAAAAAAATTAATGCAGTAATATTTGACATGGATGGAACCATGATAGATACAGAGAAAACAAAAGAAAATGGATGGAAATATGCAGGAAATTGTCAAAATATAAAAATAGATGATGACATATTATCGGAAATGAGAGGAACCAACAAAGAATATTGTGAAGAACTATTATGTAAAAAGTTTAAAAATATAAATTTCAAAAAGTTATATAATCATAGAAATGAATTTATAGAAAGATATATAAATACGAATGGAATAAAAATGAAAAAAGGATTAATGGAGATACTTAAATTTCTAAAAAATAATCATTACAAAATAGCAGTAGCGAGTTCTTCCGAAGAAGAAACGATTAGAAGATACTTAACAAAAATTAATGTATTAGATTTTTTTGATGTTATTGTTGCAGGAGATATGATAGAAAATGGAAAACCGAATCCAGAAATTTATTTAAAGGCTCTTGAATTATTACATATTCCAAAAGAAAAGGGTATGTAAAATAAAATGTGTAATGTCGAAATTTGATAGAGAAATTACTATGT
>CAOJZE010000085.1 GCA_948466095.1 uncultured Clostridium sp. | reverse complement strand
AACAAAAATTACAAAAAAAAATTACTAATTACATCATCCCATATTTGACCATAGTCTAGACTTTCTAATCCTCTTTTAGCATTTGGTGTATAATTATTGACTAGATAGAAATCTTCAAATTCTAAGGTAAGAATTCTTCCTTCTTTATCGTGTTCTTCTATTCCTATTCCACGAGTTACTGCTATCGGCTTCTTTTTGGTAAAAATAGCGGTTCCTGAATAGCCTTTTCGTTCGGCACTATTCCAATAACTTTTGTAGCCATCAAATTCTAGTTCTATTTGGTCTGGCTGACATTTTGTTTCTTGGATACAAAATATGTCTGCTTTTATATCGTTGAAAAATTCGATAAATCCTTTGTTTACACAAGCACGTATTCCATTTACATTCCACGAAATTAATTTCATAACCTTCTCCTATTCTATTTTTTATCTTCTAATTTTCTTTTTTGCACCCTATAAGTTATTTTACTAACAAATGGGCTAGGTAACAATTTAGCACCTAATTTTGCAAATTTCACATCGATTCCTGGAACAATATAAAATCTTCCTTGCTCCATTTTTCGGATAGCATATTGAGCAACTTTCATACTATTGGCTTCTCTTATCTTAAATTTCACATTGGCTACTTTATTAAAATTAGTACTGACTGGACCTGGACATAAGATGCTAATTTGTACTTTTGAGGCTTCTTTTTTTAGTTCTTCTCTTATACTTTCAGATATTCTTACAATATATGCTTTTGTCGCATAATAAGTTGACATCAAAGGTCCTGGCATAAAACCAGCTATGGAAGCTACATTTAATATTTTCCCACTCCCTTTTTTCTTCATATCTATCAAATATAATTTCATTAAAATATGGTAAGCCATGATATTGGTATCAATCATGCTAATCTCTTTTTCTAATGATGTTTTAGTAAAATTTCCACAATCTCCAAATCCAGCATTATTGACTAAGATATCCACATCTTGTACTTTTTGGTGGAGTTGTTTACAATTTTCTATGACAGATAAATCCATCGTTATGGTCTCAATCGTAATTCCTTCTTTTGCTTTTAACTCCTCTGCTAATTGTTTTAATCCTTGCTCATTTCTAGCCACCAATACTAAATCATAACCTTTGCTCGCAAGTGCTCTTGCTATATCTCTTCCAATTCCTGAAGATGCACCTGTTACTAATGCTTTCAATCTACATCCACTCCTATCTTCATATGTTCTTCTATTTCTTGATTTTTATAAACAGGCTTCTTTACATGTTCTAAAATTTTACCTCTTAAATTTATTTAATACTTTTCCCACTGTATGAACAATTTGAGTGGAATAATTATTCGCAACACTCTTACCTAAAGCTTTTCCTCCTACTGTTAAAGAGGCTACTAATGCACTTAATAAAAATTGCAAGTCAAATTGCAAGCCAAACTGTTCTGCTATTTTCATTGCTATTAATGCACTGATAGCACCACTTAATACCCCACAAATATCTCCAATTACATCAGCACAAATATTGGCTACTTTGGGTGCATTTCTAATCAACTTAATGGAATCTTTTGAACCCTTTACTTTTTTGGTTGCTTTCGCATGAAATTCATGTTCATTGGCAACTGTCACAGCTACTCCTATAATATCAAAAAATATACCAATTCCTATAACCAATATTAAAATTAATATAGCTGACAACAAATTCAAATGTGACACTCCATTAGCCGATATATACGAAAATATCATAGATAATACAAAAGTCATAATAAAAACTTGAATAAACCATTTGATGTCCGAGTGTTGTTTTTTATTTTTTTGTTTTTCTTGCTTGTTACTCATCTTGTTTCATCTTCTCCTTTATTTCTGGAATTTTCTGTGAAATGCTTTCTATGATAGAAAATTCAAAGAACTTTCCTATAATATAACAAAGTGATAGGTTTTCCCATCACTTTGTGTACTTTTCGATTGTTAGATGGTAAAAGCCTAAGTAAATTTTACAGTTTAGGTCTAGTTGAATTTCTCTATTTTCCGCTTAGCATTACTGCTAGAGCCGTTTCCGTTTAAGGAAAATATCTACTTGTTATCTTCGTAGACACCAGATCGCCACTTAAATCTGTACCTTAATCCCTAGACTTCCTTAGCTATTTTTCATAGCAAACATTCTAGAAGTTTTCCTTAACATACATTTGCATCTTTACTAGTCTTTTTTGCAAAAGCAATTTCATAATCTAAAAACAGAACTAATTTGGCCAAAATAATTTCCATTTTTGTTAAGATAATCCCAATACCTTCACTCAAGACAGGCTACTCTATGTATTTTGTGTCTTGGCACGCAACATAGGTTTCACTTAAATCGTTTGATTTAAGCCTCCGCGAAACGAGGGAATCTTATGTATGCCATTACATAATACCCTAATCTCTTTACTCCCTGAATACACACAAAACTGGCATTTCGCGCACAAACAAGAAACTTCAACGATGTGCCCTTTAGTGGATTTTTAGCCCCACCCTCGTAAAGTTTGTATGACTAGAATAATGCACCATCGGTATATATTATACAGTTTTTGGTTAAATATTCCAAATTTACTTTCCGTTTATTTTTGTCTTAATTGAGTTTGATAATCATTCTTAATTCGTAATTATATCTTAACTCTTATTTTTTCTCGTTTTATCTCCCTTTTTCTTGTTTTTTGATTCAATTGAACATCTTATATATCTTTCTTAATTTCTGCATATATTTCCTCATGTATATCCTCAATTGTTCTAATGGTATTATCTTTCACACAACAAATCTCGCACCAATGGTAATCCTTTGCCACATCACATGCTGCATGATAAGCATCTATCAAATGATTTTTATCACTTTCATGAATATCCTTTTCGGTATTATGGGTAAACTTATTTTCTCTATCTTTGATTAGTTCTAATGATTTTTCTACTGGCATATTTAAGAAAAATACTTTAGTTGGAACAGGTAATCCATATAAATGGAATTCAAAATCCCATAACCAATCCAAAAATTTCTTTCTCTCCACTTTATCTGAAATCTTCCCTGCTTGATGTACCATATTGGCAGTTGTATATCGGTCTGCTAATAGGATTCCTCCCTTTTCATAGTATTCTTTATAACCGGTTTGAAAAGTAGCATATCTATCTGCGGCGTAAAAAGTAGAAGCAATATAGGGACTTATTTCTTTGGCATTTTTCCCAAATTCCCCTGATAGATACATCTTAACTAAAGATGAACTTGGACTGTCATAGTTTGGAAAGCTTACAACCTTATATTCTATTCCTTCTTTTGTTAGTCTTTCTTCTAATTTTTTAAATTGCGTTTGTTTTCCGCTTCCGTCTGTTCCATCAATTACAAATAATTTCCCCATATTCATTTCCATTCCTTTCTTCCATTCAGATAATACCAAATAATAATTACTTATCTTCTTTTCTATCTTGTTTTTCTTTTTCTTCTTTTTTATTAGCTATCATTTTATTGATTGTTTCTAAAATATCTTCTGAATTTTCTTCAAATTCATCTTTTATCAAATTGAACATTTTACTTTTCTCCCTTCATTTCATTCGCTGTTAATTTTTGTTCTCTTTTTTAGATTTTACTAGATTAACTCCCCAAAAATTCTCTTCTTAAATTTCTAAATTCATCTTAATATAAATCTCATAAAATTTCAAGTTTTTTGAAATTTAAAAAATGATTAGACTTTTTGTTCTATTTGTTATATATTATATTTAGAGGTGTTACGATGAAAAATTTATTCAAAAATCATGCTGCCAATGAAAATAACCCAAAGTGGAAAAATATTATAGATAGAAAGTTTCCCCTATATCATAGAGATAATGATATTCGAAGTGATTTTGAGAGAGATTATACTAGAATTATTCACTCTAATAGTTATCGAAGACTAAAACATAAAACGCAAGTATTCTTTTCTCCTGAAAACGACCACATTTGTACAAGAATTGAACATGTTACTCATGTGGAATCTATTAGCTATTCAATTGCTAGTTACTTAGGTCTTAATACAGAATTGACTAAGGCAATAGCTGTTAGTCATGATTTAGGTCATAGCCCTTTTGGACATGTTGGTGAGAAAATTTTATCTGACTTTTCTAAAAGCGATTTAGGCGTTCCTTTTTGGCATGAAAAAAATGGTTTGGATTTGGTCGATTCTATTGAGTTGCTAGAAGATAGCGAAAAATGCAAACAGAATTTAAATCTTACTTATGCTGTACGAGATGGTATTATTTCCCATTGTGGTGAAATTGATGAAAATGGTATTAAACCAAGAAATAAATTTATTGATTTATCGGATTATACGAAACCTAATCAGTTTGCTCCTTATACTTGGGAGGCTTGTGTTATTAAGGTTTCTGATAAAATTTCTTATATTGGTCGTGATATTGAAGATGCTATTACTCTTGGCATTTTAGACGACCATTTAGATGAACTTTATCAGTTGTTGAATTATAATAGAAAAGATAAAAAGTTAAATAATTCTAATATTATTCATTATTTAGTTTCTGATTTATGTGAAAATTCTTCTCCTGATAATGGCTTGTGTTTTTCTAATGAGGCTTATGATTTAATTAATAAAATTAAGGCATTTAATTATAAAAACATTTACTTTTCTGATAGAATAAAGCCTTCTAATCGCTATTTTGAGGTTGTTTTGACTGAGATTTATCATACTTTGAAATCATGTTTCAATGGTAAAAATGCTTTTGATTCTGTTCAATCTCTACGTAAATTTTATCCTAAGTTGTATGATGGCTTTTTAAATTTTTTGTGCTGCTTTTATGATTTTTCTGATAGGGATTCTTCTCGTTTTAAGAATTCTGTTCTTTTCGATGCTTCTAATAAGTGTGATTTTTGCCAGACTATTTTGTTTTTTATTTCTGGTATGACGGATAATTATGCTATGGAGATTTATAATGAGATTATTGGTTTTTGATATTAGTGTGATTATATTTGATAAAAATAAAATAGAATAGAATAAAGAATTTTATTTCTCTATTCTATTTTCAAATTTATGATATCACAAAATCTGTTTAATATGATTAATCTTACAATTTTGCACAATATACACCTCTAGCACATCCAATCGGATAGGTATATTTTGAACGCCATTGTGATACAAATAATATCTAATTGCATGTATCATATGTCTTTGTTTCTGCCTATTCACAGCATCAGCTGGATTTCCATACTTAAAATTAGAACGTGTCTTCACTTCAAAAAAAACAAGTTCATTTTTCATACAATCCTTTGCAATAATATCAATCTCGCCCTGTCGGCAAAGGAAATTCCTCTCTATAATTTTGTAATTATTTTCTTCTAAATACTTACATGCCAGATTTTCTCCCCATCTTCCTATTTCTTGTCTAAAATACATACATACCCTCCTGCTACTTTTTTAATATATCCATCCAACTCTAACATAAGCAATATATTGTTAATATCAGCAACACTTTTATTTGAGCTTTGACAAATTTCATTTAACGAAATTGGACATTCTGTGATTAATTGATAAATTTGATGATACTCCCTATTTTTACATATCTTTCTTCTTTTTTGTACTTTCATTTCGTTTTCTTTTGGTGGTATTTTATAAGATAAAAACGAAAACTCCTTTACAATATCCTCTGTACAAGTTACTATTTTGGCACCCTCTTGAATCAATCGATTCGTACCTACTCCATGTTTATCATTAATCTCATGTGGTAGTGCAAACACTTTTCTTTTCTGCTGTTTTGCTAACCTAGCTGTAACACTAGTCCCGCTTCTATAAGCAGATTCAACAATCAAGACTCCCAAAGCCAATCCACTCACAATTCGATTCCTCTCTAAAAAATTCTCTGATTTTGCTTCTTCCTCTGGTGGATACTCTGTTATAACTAGCCCATCATTTTCAATAATTTGTTGATATAGTTGTATATTTTCCATTGGAAAAATATGCTGAAATCCATTCCCTAAAACCGCTATTGTTTTTCCTTTTTCCTGCAAAGTTGTTTGATGAGCAATTGTATCAATTCCAATCGCCATACCACTTGCAATCGTAATTCCTTGATAAACCAACTCTTTCGAAAATTGTTGTGCTAATTTTATGCCATTTGAAGAACAGGCTCTTGAACCTATAATAGAAATAATATTAGTATTCAACAATTCTGTATTACCTTCTAAATACAATTGTTTTGGAGGATTTTTAATACGTCTTAATTGCTTTGGATATTTATCATCTTCTATCTGTATAATTTTTAAACTAATCACCTCTTTGTTATAAGTTATATTTTTAATATTTCTTCTTAATCATTGTGCCAGTATTTTCTATCTAAACTCCTATATTGAATTGCTTCTGCTAAATGTTTTTCTTGTATTTTTTCACATGCCTCTAAATCTGCAATTGTTCTAGCTACTTTTAAAATCTTATTATAAGCTCGTGCACTTAATCCTAGCCTATCAAATGCCATCTCTAAAATTTGTTTACTTTTAATATCTAGTTTGCAAAATTGGTCTATTAATTTAGAGGTTAATTCTGCATTTGAAAACACTTGATATTCTTGGTACCTTTCTAACTGTATCTTTCTTGCTTGATTGACTCGTTTCTTAATTTCTTGAGATGTTTCTATCTTACCTTTTTGTTCTAATTCATTGTATTTAATATGATTTACCTCAATATGAATATCAATTCTGTCTAAAAGAGGACCACTAATTCGATTTCTGTATTTCTTAATTTGCTCTGGCTTACAAGAACATTTCTTTTCTTTGCTTCCATAATAGCCACATTGACAAGGATTCATACTAGCAATTAACATGAATTCACAAGGGTAAGTAACGGTCGTATTTAATCGACTAATACTTACCTTTCTATCCTCTAATGGCAAACGCAAGCTCTCTAAAGCATTTCGATTAAACTCTGGCAATTCATCTAAAAATAATACACCTAAATGAGCTAAGCTAATCTCTCCGTGGTTTTGGATTTCTTCCTCCTCCCACTAAAGAAACTGGTGTAACAGTATGATGTGGATTTCGAAAAGGTCTCTTAATAATCAAAGGGTCATTTGAATTAGTTAATCCTAATATACTATAGATTTTAGTAACCTCAAGTGCTTCCTCTAATTTCATATCTGGTAAAATAGTGGGTAATCTTCTGGCTAACATGGTTTTTCCGGAACCAGGTGCCCCCATTAAAAGACAATTGTGTCCACCAGCTGCTGCCACTTCTAATGCCCTTTTTACACTCTCTTGTCCTTTTACTTCGGAAAAGTCGAACTCATAATCTATTTCTGGATTTAAAATCACATGTGTATTCTTTTCTAGCAAAATTCTTCTTTTACCATTTAAATAAGCTATGACTTCTTTTAATGTATTGACTGGCAATATTTCTATATTTTCTAGTATAGCTGCTTCTTGCTCATTTTGTTTTGGCAAAACAATTCTTCTAATTCCTAACTTTCTTGCCTCAATACAAATTGGTAAAATTCCTTTTGTCTTTTCTATCTTTCCATTTAAAGATAATTCTCCTATAAATATAGTTTCTTCTAATATTTTTTCTAAGTCTGGATTCCTTATATGTTTATTAGCAATTAAAATTCCAACTGCTATCGGCAAGTCAAACATAGACCCCTCTTTTCTAGTATTAGCAGGTGATAAATTAACAACAATTTTTCTACTCAAAAATTCAATATTGGAATTTCTAATAGCTGTTTTTACTCTTTCTCTTGATTCTTTTACACTAGTATCTGGCAAACCTACAATTTGAAAATCTGGCATTCCATTTGATATATCTACCTGAATGGCTACTAAATATCCGTCTAGTCCTTGCAGTGCCATACTTTTAGTAATTGCTAACATAGCTTCCTTTCTACTTATATAGCTTAAATATCTGAGGCCAAT
>CAOJZE010000084.1 GCA_948466095.1 uncultured Clostridium sp. | reverse complement strand
GTGAACTTTTCATCAGATATTCTCTTAGGGTGATCTTATCATAAATTAATCACAACTAGATTGGAAATTAATTGAAATAATATATTTTATATGGTAAAATATAGAAAATTGAAATAATAAATATTTTAAAAAATAAAAAAAAGAGGTACCAATGGAAGAATTAGTAAATTTTTTAAATAATATTCTTAAAAATATCGGTCAAAATAATATCAATGAAATTTCAATGGAACAAGCAAGAAAGGTAATAAATGAAATTAATAATTTCTTATATACTGGTTATGAAGAAATGGAGGAAATTTCGGAATATCACAAATTTTGGAAGAAAAACTGTGAAAAAATACTCGATCCTAAAATAAACGAAGAAAAATGTAAGCAAGTAGCTGATATATTTCATGCTATTTATCGAAAAAATAAAAGTGTTTTTTATTCTTTATATAGTAAAGAGCATTTAACAGATGAAGAAGTATGCAAAATAAGATTTTATACAGCAACGCAAGATTTTTATGGTTCTAGGAAATTTTCAGATTATGCTGAAATATATAAAAAGGATAACAATATTTTTGATAAACAGTATATTCTATCCAATTCAGGAAGGTTTTTAAATGATTTAAAACTAATTAATTTATCCCAAAATGATAAGAGAAAGAAATATGCACAAAAATCAGCCGAATTTTTAAGGGAACTCGATTGTGAACCCTATGATTTATTAGAAAAATTTGACTATGATGTAATAAAGCTGAAAGAAGCTTTGGTAAATCATGTTGGTATGGGATTTGGAAATAAAAAAGCTGACATGTTTATTAGAGATATGGTAGTTTTAAAAATATGGAAGAAATATAAAAATTTCGATCGTTTAAATGTGGCATCTGATAGAAATACCATGAAAATAGCTTTTAGGTCAGGAATTTTGACCACAGAAATACCTTTGATGACAAGCTTTTTGGATATATTCTCCTATCAATATGGCTTAATTGACCAGTGGAATGTTAAAGCATGGAGAAAAGTCTGGGAATGTTGGAAACAAAAATATCCGAATGAATGCATAGAAGGACCATGTTTAATCGATTATTTAGTTTATAGAATTATAGGAAAGGAATTTTGCAACGAAACTTTAGCTATCTATCAATGTAAGGAACAAGAACATACATTTAAGTGGCATACAACGAGACAAAAGAAATGTCACATTTGTCTTGAAAATAATAAAAATAATGAAGCAAAAGTAATCAAAAAAATACTACCTTGTCAAGATGAAGAAGGAAGTATCTGCATTACAAAAAGTGAATATGTCAGTGGCGATCATGCTGTATTAAATTGGATTACAGAATGTCCATTGAAAGAGGTATGTCATCCAACTAGTGAGAATTTTGTAAAATATAATGAACCAAAGTCTATTAGTATTCTTGGAAAAACGGGATGGGAAAGAGCAAGAGTTAATAAAAATGAAGGTGGCGGAGGTTTGATGTCATAAAAGATTAAATTTTATGAAAGAACAATATAGGAGATTCGGAGAATTTCATATAACTAAAAAACAATAGAAAAAATTTCTATTGTTTTTTTTTATAATCTAAAAGAAAAATTGACATAATAGAAATATAAAAACAAAAAAGGAGGAATTTTTTCATGAAAAAAATTATTAGCATTTTTGCTATCGTAACATTATTAACTGTACTTATTTTCACTGGTGCCAGTTATGCAGCTGCCTTAGATACCATTGATGTGCAAACAGACAAGACCACTGTAAGACCAGGAGAAGAAGTAAAAGTAACCATCCAATTTGGAAAAGACTTAGGAGCGTACACATTTGATGTGACCTATGACAACAAGATTTTTGATTATGTATCAGCAGAAGGAGGAACAGCAAATGACACAACAGACAAAGTGAGAGTTGTTTACCATGATACAACAGGAGGTACGAACCCACGTACCAATATGAGTGTAACCTTCCGTGCCAAGGCAGACATTACAACCTCTAACCCAACAGAATTTACCATTACAGCAGAAGGGTTAGCCAATGCAGATGCTTCTGTTCAATTTGATGACATTACAACACCAATTGTTAAAAACGTAACAGTAGAACCAGTGTATGTAGATTATACTATCAAATTAGAACATGCAGGGGAGATTGTAAAAACAGAAGAAAAGGCAATGACACTTTCTTATGCTTCCCCAATGGGACGTTATTATGAACATGCAAGATTAATTGCAGAAGCAACAACACCAGCAGGAGCAACCGTTCAATTATTAGCAACTGACCAAGCTAACTTGGAACATGATATTATCCAAAGTGGTTGGGGAGATGCACAAGGTTATAAAATAGGAGGAAAAGACGTTTCACAAGTATTACAAACAAAAGCAATTTTTAGTCAAGCTGGAGATTATACCATCACTTTAAAATTAATTGACAGAGACAATTCTGACCAAGTGATTGCAGAGCAAGCTTTTCCATTTACTGTATTAGAAGAAGCAACCCCAGTAACACCAGAGAATCCAGAACCTACTACACCAGAAGAACCAGAAGTAGAGGAAGTAAATCCTGAAGAAACACCAAAAAAATTACCAAAAACAGGTAGCAATGTTTATGTACCAGTTATCGTTGTTTTAATGGCATTAGTTAGTTCGTATGTTTATTTTAATAAGAAAAAATAAAACTAAATAAGATGTTTTGGCTAATTAGCAAGACATCTTATTACATACACAAGGAGAAAAAATAAAATGAAAGAAAGCAAAAGAAAAAAACAAAAAAAGATAATTAACTATATTGTGATAGTTACCACACTAGGAATTATGATATGGTTTAGCATCCAAGAATATAAGGACATTCGAGTTAGAAAGGAAAAAATCTCGCAAACGGAAACTCTATACAATACACAAAATATTAGTACACAATATGAGGGGAACCAACAAAAAGAAAAAAGAACGAATGAAATAATAACAGGGATAGCCAAAGAATATCCCAAAGAAGAAATTCCAAAACAATATAAAGGGTATACGATAGCAGCCAAATTAGAAATTCCAGAAATTAATTTACAAACTTATATATTAAAACAATATTCAAAAAATGCTTTAAATGTATCAGTTACAAAGTTTTGGGGAGCAGACCCCAATGAAATAGGAAATTTTTGTGTAGCAGGACATAATTTTCAAAATAAAAATATGTTTCACAATTTAAGAAAGTTAGAAAGTGGAAATCGATTGAGCATTTCTGATGCTTCTATCGGAAAAGTCGAATATGAAATTTATGATATCTATATGGTACAGCCAGAAGATGTGAGATGTTTATCTCAAGAAACCAATGGAAAACGAGAGGTAACACTAATTACTTGTACGACTGATTCTGAAAAAAGAATTATTGTAAAGGCAAAAGAGGTAGATAGGGACATGGGGACGTAGATAATGTCCCTATGCGATAAACAATCTTATCAACTTAATGTGTTATTTATTATTTTTTGACACCTTGTGTGTCGCAACCTTCAGATTTTTAATATGGATGGTTGCTCCAATCGCACTCGCTTTGCTCGTTTGGTCGCTTACGCGGTGTTGCAAAAATAATAGATAACACATTAAGTTGTAGATTTTGAGTATTCAGGGACATTATCTACGTCCCCATGTCCCATGTCCTACATGAAAGGAGAGAAAGCATGAAAAAGAAAGTTTTGTTTATTAGCATTTTATTTTTGCTAATGTCAGTCAGTTTATTTCTCTATTTTCAAGTAACAGCATCCACCAAATTAGATGGAATTGATAGTTTTCCCACTAGTTATCAGCCGTATTTGAGAGAACTAGCCAAAAAACATCCGAATTGGAAATTTACAGCTTTATATACGAATTTAGATTGGAATCATGTTATGAATCAAGAAAATGTATTTGGCAAAAATCTAGTTCCTAAAAATTATTCGGACAGATGGAAAAATACAACACCAGGTCAATATGATGTAGAGGTGGACAGCGGTTGGGTAGATAGTTCCAGACAAGCAGTGGAATATTGTATGGACCCTAGAAACTTTTTAAATGAGATTCGCCTTTTTCAATTTGAGGGCTTGTCTTATGATGAACATACGAACAATTTAGATGGAATTGAAAAAATATTATATGGAACCGAATTTTATAATACAAAAGTGTCCTATTTAGACAGTAATGGGAATACCATTTCTATGAATGAAAAATATGCTGATTTGATTTTACGAGGGGGACAAACATCAGGAGTAAGTCCTTATCATTTAGCCTCTCGTATCAAGCAAGAGGTAGGACCTTTTTTATCTCATAGTTCCATTAGTGGAAAAGTAGAAGGTTTTAAAGGTTTATATAATTTTTACAACATAGGAGCTACTAGCTCGTCAGAGCCAATGGGAGCGATTAAGAATGGTTTACAATATGCCAAAGATGGAAAAGGGGCAAGCCAAGCGACCAAAGATAAATACTTAATTCCTTGGAATAACAAAGAAAGAGCCATTACAGGTGGTGGCATTTTTATTGGTTCTAGTTATATTAATGTAGGACAAAATACCATTTATTTGCAAAAGTTTGATGTGAATGACGATAGAGGAGATGATTTATTTTGGCATCAATATATGACCAATGTATTAGCGCCTTATAGTGAATCTAAATCCATTTATAATGGCTATCAAAAAAGTGGATTATTAGCAACATCTATGTCATTTATCATACCCGTTTATCATAATATGCCAACGATTCCGACACAAAGTCCTAATATCAATCCTAACGATTTTAATCAAGATAATACGAAGGTATATTGCAATGGAAACAATGTCAATGTAAGAACAGGTCCTTCTAGTTCTTATGAAATCATAACCACCACCTATCAGCAAGAGAGAATGACCAGAATTGCAAAAGGAAGGCAATCAGGGGAAAGATGGGATAAAGTGATACTCGAAAATGGAATCGTTGGTTACATTTATCAAGCCTATGTCACAGAAATACCACCTGTCGAGATAGAAAAAATTGAACTTAGTATAGATAATTCCACTCTACAAAAAGGAGAGAAAAAACAATTACAAGTAAAAATTTTGCCAGCAGAAGCCAGTCATCATAAGATAAGATATACCTCTAGTGCTCCCACTGTTGCGACGGTTGATGACAAAGGAAATATACAGGCTCTTCGTTCTGGAACAGCGACGATTACCGTTAAAGCAGAAGAAAATAACGTGCAAAATCAAATCACTATAACCGTATATAGTAAAGTGACAGGAATTCAATTAGACCAAAATGAAATATATATGCAGGTAGGGGATACTTTCCAAATACATGGAATGGTTGAACCAGAAGATGCCAATAATCAGACTATTCTTTATCAAAGTAGCAATACCGAAATAGCAACCATACAAGAAAAAGGAATTATTACAGCCAAGCAAATAGGGGAGACAAATTTATTAGCTATTTCTCAGGAGAATCCAAGCATTCAAGCACAATGTAAATTATTTGTTGTAAGAACGATGGACGATTCTGAAATTCATTTTGATAGTTCTTTAACGGTAAACAGTTTAGAAATCAGTGGCATAGATGTTAATAAAAACACGGTTGCAGATATTAAACAAAAAATCACAACAAATTTAGTAATTGAAATAGTGAATTACAAAAATGAAATTTTACAAGATACCGACCTTGTGGGAACAGGTAGCAAAATACGAGTAAAAGAGGATGGCAAGATTTTAAGACAGTATCAAATTATCTTATATGGAGATGCCAACGGAGATGGAAAAATTACGAGTGTGGATTTATTGGTTTTACAAAGACATATTTTGGAAATTGAACCAATGGATGCTATTTTTAGAAAAGCTACTAATATTAACAAAAATGGCAAAAAGCCGACCTCTGTGGATTTGCTATTAATCCAAAGACATATTCTAGGATTGCAAATCATACAACAGGGAGGATAGGGATATGGGGACGTAGATAATGTCCCTATGCGATAAACAATCTTATCAACTTAATGTGTTATTTATTATTTTTTGACACCTTGTGTGTCGCAACCTTCAGATTTTTAATATGGATGGTTGCTCCAATCGCACTCGCTTTGCTCGTTTGGTCGCTTACGCGGTGTTGCAAAAATAATAGATAACACATTAAGTTGTAGATTTTGAGTATTCAGGGACATTATCTACGTCCCCATGTCCCATATCCTAAAAGGAGAGATGTTTATGAGAAATAAGAGAATTTTAATTATTTTAGTTTTTATTATTACTTGTTGTTATTTTTTAAACCATAGTTATGCCTCTAACACAGCAACCGTTTATTTATCTAGCAATAAAGATATGGTAGAAAAAGGCGAAGAAATAGAAATAACAGTCAATATAGAAAATAGGAAAACAGTAGCCTTCGATTTCTCTCTTTATTTTGATACCTCAAAATGGGAGTATCTTTCTAAGTTAGAAAATGCTAATGTAATGGATAATCGTATCCTTTTTGTTTGGTATGACACGCAAGGTGGAAAAGGGGCAAAAGAGGGAGAATTAGCAAAATTTAAGTTTAAAGCGAAGGAAGATGGATTAGCCACTTTTACCATACAAGGGGAATTTTATAATGAAAAGGCACAATTGATACAAACAGATTTCAAAGAAAAACAAGTTCAAATTGGAAAAGAAGAAAGTATTTTGCAAAAACAGGTACAAGAAGAACATGGAAACAATTTGCAAAGTAGTAATGCGACATTACAAGCCTTGCGATTGGATCGAGAAGGATTAACTCCTAATTTTGATAAAGATATTCGTGAGTATTATTTGACTCTATCAAATGAGGTACAAGATATAGAGGTATTAGCCATTAGTGAAAATCCGAAAGCTACTGTTGAGATAAAGGGAAATACTGGTTTGCAAGAAGGCTTGAATAATATTACCATCCATGTTATTTCAGAAGATAAAGTGCAAAATAATAATTATATCATTCATGTGACAAAAACAGCCAAGCCAGAACTAGCAAATACGAATTTAGAAATGTTAGCGATTGAAAATGTTTTATTAGAGCCTCCTTTTGATATTTCTGAAACCAATTATAAAGCTGAAGTATCACAGGATACAGAAAGTGTTCATCTTTTAGCTGTACCAGAAAATGAACAAGCAAGTGTGCAAGTGACAGGGAAAGAAAATTTGAAGGAAGGGCATAATTTAGTTAGCATATTAGTAACAGCACCAAATGGTTTTACCAAAAAGAATTATCAAATTGATGTGTATCGAAGGAATTGGCAAGAAGAGGAGATGTATCAAGAACAACAGCAAGAAAATAAAGATAAATTAGAAGAGCTTTATCAAATACAAGAATTAAGTGGTAATATAGATGGTGTGCAGGAACAAGCTACGGCAGAACAAACTAAAAAGTATGAAAATATTGCTGTTTGGATTGTAGTTACTAGTATTATGACTTTCGCGATAATGTGGATAATTTGGAAGAAAAGGAAGAATAGGTAATCTAGAATTTAAAGAATAAAATGTATTTTTATGAAATTCTTCAATGCCTAATAAGAAAATGTTAACGGTAAGTGTTACCTATGTTTTCTAGTATAAATTTAGTAAATAAAAATATAATAATACTAATAGATAATTTAATATTTTACCTTGACAAAAGTCAATTTAAGATGTTATACTATCTATAGTAGATCAGTAGTTCAGCAACCTACGGGACTGGACTCGGAGTAGATAAGTACCTTGGGGAGTTACAAAACGAACCAAGGTCTTTTCTTATCATAAGGAGGTAAATATTGGAAAAAGAATTTAAAACCATAGATGAACAAATAGAATTATTACGAACTAGAAATTTACATATAGAAAATAAAGAGACTGCTAAAGAAATATTATTAAACAATAACTATTATTATTTAATTAATGGCTATAAAGATTTATTTTTAAATAGAAATAGTAAAATAGAAATGTTTTGTAAAGGAGCAACATTAGAAGAAATTTACAGTTTGTATGAATTTGACAGAAAAATAAGAATTATATTTTTAGAATA
>CAOJZE010000083.1 GCA_948466095.1 uncultured Clostridium sp. | reverse complement strand
AAAAATGAGTGAATGAATTGTAAAGTAACTTATCTTGCCAACAAAAGATGTCCCCCAAAAGGGACTCTTTTGTTTTGTATTTGTCACACTTAAAATTCTTCTTCATAAAATATACTTAGAAATAATTTTATGAAGGAGGTTATGATATGCATAACGAATCATATGAAGAGTACATAAGGAGCATTTTAGGTTATCCAAATTATACTAGCGATAATAATTGTTGTGAAAATGATTATAATATGGTAAATAGTATGGCATTTCAAAGAAATAATGAAACAAACAGCCAACTAGAAGCTTGTTATCCAGAAATTTACAAAGTAGTCTATCCTATGGTGAATAAAGCCTGTAGCAATAATACCAAACCAATTACATCTGAATTAGTGGACGAATTAACAGATGAAATTTATGCAGCAGTAGAAAATGATACAGAAATTAACATCAATATCAATTTAACAAATGAGGTGCAATCTGTTGGAAATCGAAATAATTCCAGTCGTGTAAAGACAGAAACCACCAAAGAAATTCCGCAAAATCGAGGGGAAGATAGGCAGTTTAGAAATCGAGGATTGCAAGATTTAATTCGAATTTTATTAATTAGAGAATTGCTGGGAAGACCAGGAAGATTTCCAGGGCATCGTCCACCATTTCCACCTAATAGACCACCAATGAGACCACCTTTTCCAGGCAGACCAGGAGGAAGACCTCCAATCATGCCAAGAAGCAATTATTATGAGGATATGAATGATATTTATGAATAAAAAGGGAAGATATTTTATTGTTTTCCAAAAAATTCCATATATGCAAATTAATTTTTGCATATATTTTTTTATTTTGCAAAAAATAAAAACGAGAAATTTTGAAAGGTGGTAAAATGATGAAAGTAAAAGAATGTATGTGTCATGATGTATGTTGTGTAAAACCAGATACAAACTTAAATCAAGTAGCAAAATTAATGAGTGAAAATCATGTAGGATGTATCCCTGTTTGTGACAACAACAATTGTATTTGTGGAATTGTAACAGATAGAGACATCTTACTTCGTGCAGTAGCTTGTGAAAAAGATACGAAAAAATGTGCGGTTAGTGATGTTATGACTTGTAATGTATGCACTTGTACAGAAGATGACGAAATGTCAAATGCACAAAGCAAAATGTCTCAAAATCAAATTAGAAGATTGCCAGTTTGCGACCAAAATAATAAAGTAATTGGAATTTTAACATTAGGAGATTTAGCACAAAATGATAGAGAAATAGGAAAACAAGAGGTGTGTAACACCATCGAAGGTATTTGTAATTGCCAAGAGCACAAAAACGCAGAATAATTTTGAAAGTAGAACGGATAATATTCCGTTCTTTTACATAGAATAAACTAGGAGGAAGAACCATGATTATTGATATTGCTTATTGGACAAGGGTTGCCAAAAATATATTATATGTTGTATTGCTATTATTAGGATTATACCTTGCTCTAAGACTTTCTATTTTTTATATGCCATTTTTAATTGCTTTTATCATATCTCTTATGATAGAGCCTGCTATTAAATGGAGCATGAAAAAAACAAAATTAACAAGAAGGACTAGCTCCATCATTATTTTTATCTTTGTTTTGACTATTATTTTAGGGAGTTTAACTTGGATATTAATAACATTATTTTCAGAAGCCTCTAGTTTATTACAAGGTTTAAACAATTATTTCGATAAAGCCTACATACAGTTTCAGGCTCTCATAGAACGATTTGATTTTGATAAAATTCATTTATCAGATGAGGTATTAAATGTCGTCCAGAATTCAACAGGCGATTTATTAGAAACGATTTCTAATTGGTTAAGAAACTCTTTAACAGGGTTAATCAATTTAGTAACGAGTTTGCCATCCATTGCCATTTGCATTGGTATCACAGTGGTTGCCTTATATTTTATTTGTGTGGATAAAATTTATATATTAGACCAAATTGAACATCATCTTCCCAAAGTATGGGTCAAAAAAATAGGAAGCCATCTGCGTGATTTAATTCAAACCTTAGGAGGTTATTTAAAAGCAGAGGCTACCTTAGTTCTCATTTCCTTTATTATTTCTTTAATTGGCTTATATATCTTGCAATTTACCGGATTTAACATACCATATCCATTATTAATGGCTTTATTTATAGGATTCGTAGATGCTCTTCCCATTCTTGGGTCAGGAACAGTCATGGTTCCTTGGGCTTCCATCTGTGCTATCAATGGAGACTTTAACTTAGGAATTGCTATCATCGTTTTACTTATTATTATGTCAGTTGCCAGACAAGTATTAGAACCTAAGCTAGTTAGTAAAAACATTGGCGTTCACCCAATTTTTACTTTAATTGCTATGTATACTGGCTTTAAAATAATTGGAATTATGGGATTGCTTATTGGTCCTATTGTGTTGATTATATTTAAAAATATTTTTGCTAGTTTGATTGATAAAGGCGTGTTTAAGACGATTTTTGACCGAAGATGATTTTAGGGACGGAGGAAAAAATCATGATAATGCAATTTAAAATACTTGAAGAATATGTTTTTTCTAAATCATGATTTTTTCCTCCGTCCCTAAAATCATCTTCGGTCTTAATTATTATTCCCACTCAATGGTTGCTGGTGGTTTAGAGGTAATGTCATATACCACTCGATTGACATGATTAATTTCATTTACAATACGAGAGGATACTTTTTCTAAAATCTCGTAAGGGATTTTGCTCCAAATACCTGTCATAAAATCTGTTGTTTCAACAGCACGAAGGGCTATGGTGTAATCGTAAGTTCTTTCATCTCCCATAACACCAACGGATTTTAAATTGGTTAAAACAGCAAAATATTGATTAATACTTTTGTGAAGACCTGCGTTAGCGATTTCTTCTCTGAAAATACTATCTGCATCTTTTAGTATGGTTAGTTTGTCGTCTGTAATATCTCCAATGATTCGGATGGCTAGTCCTGGACCAGGGAAGGGTTGACGATACACTAAGTTTTCTGGGATTCCTAATTCTAATCCCGTTTTTCTAACTTCATCTTTGAATAAATCTCTTAATGGTTCTACGATTTCTTTGAAATCTACATAGTCAGGAAGCCCACCAACATTGTGATGGCTTTTGATAACCGAACTTTTTCCTAAACCACTTTCAATAACATCAGGATAAATGGTTCCTTGTACTAAATAGTCAACCGTTCCAATTTTTTGTGCTTCTTCTTCAAAAACGCGAATAAATTCTTCTCCGATGATTTTTCTTTTCGTTTCTGGGTCAGACACACCTGCTAATTTTTCTAAAAATCTATCTTTTGCGTTGACTCTAATTAAATTAATATCAAATTGATTTCTAAAGATTTCTTCCACTTCGTCTCCTTCGTTTTTACGAAGAAGCCCATGGTCAACAAAGATACAAGTTAAATTTTTACCGATTGCTTTGGAAAGCAAAACAGCAGCTACCGACGAATCGACCCCACCTGATAAAGCACATAGGGCTTTTTTGTTTCCGATTTTTTCTTTTAATTTTTGAATACTTTCTTCTGCAAAAGATTTAATTAACCAATCTCCTTTACAGTTACAAATGTTGAATAAGAAATTTTTAATGACTTGAATGCCATTAACAGAATTGTTTACCTCAGGATGAAATTGAATGCCATATAGTTTCTTTTCTGGATTCTCGATTGCCGCATTTGGGCAAGATGGGGTAGAGCCAATATTTCTAAATCCTTCTGGTACCATTTCTACGTAATCAGTATGACTCATTAAGAAGGAATTGGTGTTTTCAAATCCTTGTAAAAGTAGGGAAGAGTTATCGATGGAAACATCAATAGTTCCATATTCACGTTTATTTGCTCTAGCTACTTTTCCTCCTAATGTGTAAGTCATCAATTGCATACCATAACAAATGCCAAGTACGGGAATTCCTAAATCAAAGATTCTTTCGTCACATCTAGGTGAATCTTCTCCATATACACTGGCAGGTCCTCCTGTGAAGATGATTCCTTTTGGTGCTTTTTGTTTGATTTCTTCTAGGGATAGATTATAAGGTACTACCTCAGAATAAACATTACATTCTCTTACTCGTCTTGCAATTAGTTGGTTGTATTGTCCTCCAAAGTCTAGGATTAATATTAATTCATTTTTCACTTGTTTTACCTCCGTAATAAATTTGTATTATTTTATCATGTTTTGGAGAAAATGTAAAGAATAGAGAAAGCCACTAATAACTGGAAAAAATTGACAAGAGTTTGGGGGATTTAGACATAAGGGAAAAGACTAGGTACCAACAAAGCATACCTAGTCTTTTTACTCTTTTTATTTCAGAACTACTTATCGACGTCTTGATGCTATTATAGCTTCTATCTTATTATATGTCAAATATTGTATTTTATGAATTTTTTTAAAGCACGCCACTTGTTGGGATATAGCTCTCATCTGGAGGATATACAAATTCTTCAGACGGCTTATCAACTTTTTTCATTTCCGTAACTTTAACAATTGGCATATCGCCATGATAATCACTCTTAATAATTTTTCCTGTTAATTCCACCCAAGTATCATCTTCAAAATCTTTCGCATTTTCACACTCACACAAAAAGCC
Source organism: uncultured Clostridium sp. (assembly GCA_948466095.1). Classification (GTDB taxonomy): domain Bacteria; phylum Bacillota; class Clostridia; order TANB77; family CAG-508; genus CAG-269. Next base: position 3,493 of record CAOJZE010000083.1, on the reverse strand, counting down.
AACCACAACAGATTGAAAATCAGAAGAAATAATCATATCACGAGCTAACACAAATTGATTTTCCGTTAAATCTAACACACGATAAACATATCCAGTAAAATTGATTTGAACTCCTACATAATCGTCTATGTTCTCGTGAACTGTTTTCAAAATATTTGTATAGTTAGCGGTTGACAGTTTCGTTACTTTATTTTGAGGAAGACAGGAAGAATTTTCATGAGAATTACTTGCTCCATGAAATACTTTGAAACTTACAATTCCAATAATAATAATGACTAAAATAACAATTCCTATAAAGAAATATTTAAAGGTTTTACTCCCATTAATCTTAAGATTATAGACAAACATAAGCATCCTCTTTTCTATTTAATACTGTTACTTGAATTTATGTGAAAACATAGAAAATATTCATGTAATATCTTTGAATTTTTCCAAAAACACTTGCTAAAAACCAACTTTAGTGATATAGTAACGAGGTAAAAAATTAAACTTAGGAGGAAGGAATACGAAAATGAGTATCTTAAATAAAATTTTTAAAACCTACAGTGAAAAAGAAGTAAAAAGAGTTATGCCATTGGTAGAAAAAATCAATGGATTAGAAGAAAAAATGTCAAAATTAAGTGATAATGAATTAAGGGGAAAAACCGAATATTTCAAAAAGCAATTAGAAGAAGGAAAAACCCTAGACGATATTTTACCAGAAGCCTTTGCTGTTGTAAGAGAAGCATCCAAAAGAGTATTAGGCATGAGACACTTTGATGTCCAACTAATTGGTGGAATCATCTTACATCAAGGAAGAATTGCAGAAATGAAAACAGGAGAAGGAAAAACCCTAGTAGCGACTTTGCCAGTTTACTTAAATGCTTTAGAAGGAAAAGGAGTTCATGTTATTACTGTCAACGATTATCTTGCCAAAAGAGATAGTGAATGGATGGGAAAATTATATAAATTCTTAGGTCTATCTGTTGGATTAGTCATCGCTGGCATGGAACCACAAGAAAAGCAAGATGCCTACCATGCAGACGTAACTTATGGTACCAACAATGAATTTGGATTTGATTACCTAAGAGATAATATGGTTATTTATAAAAACCAATTAGTACAAAGAGGATTGCACTATGCTATCGTGGACGAAATTGATAGTATTTTAATCGACGAAGCACGTACCCCTCTTATCATATCTGGTAGAGCCAATGAATCTTCTGACTTATATAGAAAAGCCAATAATTTTGTAAAAAAATTATCACCAAAAATTATCGTAGAAGAAGACATCAAGGATTATAACCAAGCAGAAGATAATGAAAAATATGATTACATTGTTGACTTAAAGGCAAAATCTGCGTCTTTGACACAAAAAGGAATTCAAAAAGCAGAAGAAACCTTTGGGCTTGAAAATTTCAACGATTTAGAAAACTCAACTTTAGTACACCATGTCAATCAAGCATTACGTGCTCATGGGGTTATGAAAAAAGACATTGATTACATTGTAAAAGATGGGGAAGTATTGATTGTTGACGAATTCACAGGACGTATCATGTATGGTAGAAGATATAACAATGGATTACATCAAGCGATTGAAGCCAAAGAAAACGTAAAAATTGCAGATGAGTCAAAAACATTAGCAACTATTACCTTTCAAAATTTCTTTAGAATGTATGACAAATTATCTGGTATGACAGGTACGGCTATGACAGAAGCAGGAGAATTTGAAGAAATTTATAACTTAGACGTTGTGGACATTCCAACGAATAAACCTATGATTCGTGATGACCAAAATGATGTGATTTATAAAAATGAGAATGCTAAATATAGAGCCATTGTAGAAAGTATCAAAAAGAGTCATGAAAAAGGACAACCTGTGTTAGTTGGTACCGTATCGATTGAAAAATCAGAAAAATTAAGCAAATTGTTGAAACAAGAAGGGATTCAACATGAGGTATTAAATGCCAAATATCATGAAAAAGAAGCTGAAATTGTAGCACAAGCTGGTAAGTATGGAGCTGTTACCATAGCCACTAACATGGCAGGACGTGGTACGGATATTATGCTTGGTGGAAATAGTGAATTCTTAGCCAAAGAAGAGATGAGAAAAAATAAAGTAGCTCATGAATTAATTGAAGAAGCCGATACTTATTATGAGACAGACAACCAAGATATTTTAAAAGCAAGAGAAGATTTCAGAAATTTAGTCAAAAAATATGATGAGCAAATCAAAGAAGAAAAAGAAAAAGTAATCGCTAGCGGTGGTTTGAAAATCATTGGTACCGAAAGACATGAATCCAGAAGAATTGACAATCAGTTACGTGGACGTTCTGGACGTCAAGGAGATAATGGTGAATCGAAATTTTATATTGGATTAGACGATGATTTGATGAAAATTTTTGGTGGAGATGCCATTACTAGAGTTTACAATACATTAGGGGCAGATGAAAATATGCCAATTGATTCTAGAATCATTTCAAATGCTGTTGAAAATGCTCAAAAGAAAGTAGAAGGTAGAAACTTTAGTATTCGTAAAAATGTATTGAAATATGACGATGTTATGAATGCACAAAGAGAGATTATCTACAAACAAAGAAGAGAAGTATTAGATGGTGAAAATATCCATGATAGTATCATCTCTATGATAGAATATATAGCAGATAATATAGTGGATATGTTTGTTAATATCGAAACCTCTGAACTAAACGTAGAGTCTTTAAATACCGAAATCATCAATATTTTTGGTATTGATATGTTAGATTATATTAAAAAGAATCAAAACGATTCGGATGCCATTTCAAAAGAATTAAAGAAAAAAGCTATGGAAATCTATGCCGAAAAAGAACAAGAAATTGGTGCTGACGAAATGAGAGAGTTGGAAAGAGTCGTTATGCTTAAAGTCGTTGACGAAAAATGGATGAATCACATTGACAGCATGGATGAGTTGAAAAATGGTATCGGATTACGTGCTTATGGTCAAAAAGACCCAGTTGTTCAATATCGATTAGAAGGCTTTGATATGTTTGATGAAATGATAAACGATATTAAAGTAGATGTTACTAAAATATTAATGCATATTAGACAAGGAGGAGACGCCAAAAGACAAGAGACAGTTAAGATTACAGGTGCTGCTTTAGAGGCTATTCATAGCGTGGATGGCGGGTCTAAGATAGGAACCGATGTGGATAGAACGGTTCGTAACGAAGGACCAAAAGTTGGTAGAAATGACCCTTGCCCTTGCCGGTAGCCGGTAAGAAATATAAGAATTGTTGTGGGAAGTAGCCTATTACAAAGGTTTGCAGATAGGAGTGAAAACGCAAAAGTCATCATTTTGTCATCCTAAATTTTAAGTTGCTGACAATTTTAAGAGAAAACAGCATAAAAGTAGTTAGTTAATTATCTGCTTTTATGCTGTTATAACAATAATAATTATATGGAGGTGCTTATGAAATTTTTATTAACCTCAGGAGGAATATCAAATAAAACTATTGAAGATGAACTAAAAAATCTA
>CAOJZE010000082.1 GCA_948466095.1 uncultured Clostridium sp. | reverse complement strand
AATTTATTAGAACAGATTAGCTTTTCTTTTTCTACATCTCAATCTGCCATTAAGTGCTGTGGACTAAAACTCTGTTTATTTAGATCTATTGTTTCAATTCGTTTTTGTTCTAATAACTCTAATTTTTCATCAATTGCTTTATATTCTTTTGAAAATTCTTCTACATCAACGATTTCTTTTAAATAGGCTTCCTTTATTCTGCTTTTTTGATTTCTTAATGTGTTTATTTCTTTATCAAGTTTATCTGTATTCTTTTCCTTTTTATCGGCTAAAACAGGGTAAAAATATTTTTTTACTGTCATATCATATTCAATTAAATCCATTATCATTGGCATAACTTGTTCTTCTATTAAATCTTCACGAAGATAGATTTTACAGTCTGCACAATGGTAATACATATACTTTTTCTTTTTACCACCTGTTCCTTTACTCCCCATTATTTTCCCACATTTAGGGCATTTCATTTTTTGCATAAAGATATATACTCTATCTCTACAATATGCTCTTTGATTTTTCTCTTTTTGTATTTGTACATCTTCGAACATTGCTCTTGTTATAATAGGATCTACTACATTAGGATATATTATAGGCTCCTTTCCTTGTTCTTTTGCTACTCTTTTAAATCTTTCATAATCTCCTACATAGATTTTGTTATTGATTATTTTTTCTATGGTAGAATCATCCCATTTTTTAGGCTCTAAAACTTTTTCTTCATTTAGAATATTTGCTATTGTCTGATAACTTTTGCCTTGTAGATATAGATTAAATATTCTAATAATAACATCTTTTGTAGTTTCATCAATTACCATTTTCTTTGTTGTATCTCTTTTATAACCTAGTGGACAAGTTCCGTGGAATATGACCTGACTTTATTGCACCTGTTAAACCAAATTTTGTTCTTTCTGATACTATTTCAATTTCTAATTGAGATAAAACCGTTAGCATTCTTACAAAGAAACGCCCATTAGCACTGCTCGTATTTACATCGTCCCTATCGCATACCAAATAGCAATGATGTTCTTCTAGTTCTGAAATTAGAATTTCTAAATCTCTTACAGACCTTGTAACTCTATCTAGTTTATAGGCTACAATATAATTAATTTTACCTGCTCTCATATCTTCTAGCATTTGCTGAAAGGCAGGTCTACCTGACATATTTTTTGCACTAATTCCTGCATCTTTGTAAATTTTATAGACTTTATAATCTTTATACTTACAAAGCTGTTTTAACTTTTCCTCCTGTTCTCCTAAACTAAATCCCTCACGTACTTGATCTTCTGTGCTAACACGAATATAAATTCCTGCTACTTTGCTTTCTTCATTCATTTTTACATATCCTCCTTCCAAATTTTATGAATAGAAAGGCAACAAAAAAGTGCCACATAGCATAGTTTTGGCTATTAGCACTTTTCGAGTTTTTATATTTATTATTACTATCCCTTTATTTTTCTTTTTTAATAACACAAATAAACCAATATAGTATAATTTTAAAAAAAAACTCTAAAATGCTTTGCCGTTCTATGTTATGTATTTCCGCTGATATGTTCTTGTAATTTGGATAACGGATATTTTGTACTTAAATCATTTACATAGAAATAATCGTGTTCATTAAAGAATAGGTACAAGCTATCTTTAATAATTACTCTATGGGCTCTACATACGCTAAATTGGTATGTTCAATAATTCTTAGACAACCATTTATTATCTGTGGCTGTTCCTTTCCTTTAAATTTTAAACGGCACGCCCATTCGATTTTAGAGAGTAATTCTTTACTCATATTGATTTCTTGTTTAATTATATGTAACATAATACCACAAAAACCTCCTTCTTTCAAGACTTTTGGTCAAAAAAAGACCGCTTCATTTTTGAAACGGTTTAAGTTTTTGTGTTGTCAAATTCTTATAATCTTGTAATCAAGTTGTATCAAACATTATAGAGAGTTCGACAAAAACTCGTCTTGGTGCGAACAACGTAGATATCTACAACTTTTTTCACACCTTTAACGATTGATACAAATATCAATCAATTTATTAAAGTATATCACAATTTTTATAAATTACAATAGATTTATTGAAAATTTGTGGAATTAATGGAATAGAGACCTGCAATGCAAGTCCCTATTCCATCAAAAACTATACTCCTTTATAAACTAACTTTCTCAATGCAAATATTTACAATAGAATCAATGTGTGATTGTGTTGTATCAAATATTGGAATTTGTATATCTTTAGGTTTAATTAACATTTCAATTTCAGTACACCCTAAAATAATTCCTTCTATTCCTTTAGTTTCAATCATTTTGTTAATTACATCTGTGTAATATTTCTTAGATAAATCTTTTATTTCTCCCTTACATAACTCATCAAATATTATTCTATCTATTTCGTTTATATCTTTTTGATTCTCAGGAGTTGTAACGGTTAAACCATTTTCTTTTAATCTATCTTTTAAGAAATTTTCAACCATAGTGTATTTAGTTCCTAATAAGCCAACATTAAATACTTTACTTTGTTTACACTTTTCTGCAACACAATCTGCAATATGAATCAATGGAATATTTATCTTGTTCTGAACATAATCTGCTAATTTGTGCATTGTGTTAGTTGCAATTACAATACAATCTGCACCTGCATTTTCCAACTTTATAGCAATACTTGCAAGTTCAACGCCAATCTTGTCCCAATCATTATTTAACATAAACTTTCTTATTTCCTCAAAGTTAACATTGTAGATAATCATTCTAGCACAAGTTAAATTTCCAACTTCAGCATTAACTTGATTGTTAATTCTTTCATAATAATGGATAGATGATTCATAACTCATACCACCTATAATTCCTATTGTTTTCATTGTACACCATTCCTTTCTTAAAAGTTGTATAATTCTTCCTTTTGCCGATTTTAAAAATTTTAAAAGTCTTTCATAATTAGCCCTCCTTAACATCTCGACCATTGTATAAATGCATTATACATTTATATATAAATAATAGTTACCTTTCGCATATCAGCGAAATTTAGGTTATTATATCATAAATTAGTACAAATAGCAATTCATATATAGAACTGGAATTAAATATTAACTTTATTAAACAGATACAAAGCAACTTTATTTCGTTCAAATTGTTCCATTTCCATAAGTTTTGCCATAGTAAAATTTATAATAAAATATTTGCTTTGTCCAAAATTTATTAGAGTATTTCTATATTCTTCGTCAATTTCTTTTAGCATAGTATCAAATTTTTCATACATTTCTGTCTTGTTATATAAAATATTAGCCCAATCACTTGTAGTTAGACATATACCTAATCTTAATTTATCTTTTATATTCATATCTTTAATTATATTTATTACATTTTCAACTTTATTTTCTTCCATAGCTTTTTTTCTCCTAAAATCTAGTATCATCATTTTTCTTTTTATTCTTAATTTTCTTGTTTTCGTCTGGTATAGTTACTTTTCTAGCAATATTATTTGCAATTTCATTATCGTTACTATCAAATATGCCATTTTTATATAGGTCATCACTAACAATTTTATAGTTATTATCTTTGTCATAGCAAATTCTTTTGTGAAAATGGCTCATAATACTATGCCAAAAGCCTTTGAATTTTTGCAATTCTTGTTTTAGTTTTTCCTTTTCAGTTTGTAATCTGCTTATAATCTTGTCTTTAGTAGATAATTCCTTTTTCAAACTACCGATTTCATCATCTTTTTGTTCTAATTGATATTTAAGCGAACGATTTTCTTTTTCTATTTCAAAAGCAGAATGTTCAAAATCTTTAATTGCCATATTTAAGTCATTTACACTTCTTACAGTTTTAGTAATATCTTTTACATCTTCTGTATAATTTTTAATTTTCTGGACATCCTCGTTCGAAATAACCATATTATTTTTATTCATCAAAGTAGGTTTTAAACTATCTAAAATTGTATTTATATCTTTGCTGGAATTATCAAGTTGTTTAGTTTGAGTATTTGCTTCCTTTAGTCTTTCTTCTTTTTTCTCTAGTTGCCTTTTTATTTCTCGATAATCTCCCATATCTTTAATGTCTATGTCTCGATTTCTACCTTTTTTCTTTTGTTTTAATAGTGAATTTTCACAATAGACTTTATTATAAGATTTTATACAACAATTTCTCATTTCATCTTGTATTTGTTGTAGTGATTCTTTCGTAAAGACTTTTGACTTGGCAGGTTGTTTTCTCATACCTCTTTTATAATCTTCTTTTATTGGAACTCCTACAATGTGCATATGTGGAGATGTTTCATCAAAATGAATTACTGCATTTGCTACTTTAAATTCTGGTACAATTCTTATTAAGTCTTGCACTTGCTCTTTATAAACCTGTGACATTCCCCTTTTGTAATAGTCATCTTTATAATTCCAAAAATCCATATCTCCGAGTTCTATAATAAATTCACAAGCTAAATCTTTTTGCTTATCTTGTGATATATGCTTAAAATAATCTTTTATTTTTTATCTTCACGAGTTTGCTTGTTATTATATTCAATTCTTGCTTGTTCAAATTCTTGAAAATATAGGTTTTGCATATCTTGGTATAAATTATCAGTTCCATAGATTATTTGTATATTTTCTTTATCATTATCATAATCTCTTAAATTATGCTTATTTACTTTTGATAATTGAGTAGCATTTTGTATTCCATTATTTGAAAATGATGTTTCTCCTGATGGATTATTTTTTGCAACTTCTTTGGCTTTTGCTGTTTTGTTTTTATCACTACCCAAGTGAATAGAATATGCTAGTTCTTCGCTCATCTTTTTCCTCCTTTTGACATTGCTTCGTAGCATAGGAATTTGACTCTGGTCAATATTCCTAACCCAGTAGTAGTGAGTTAAGTACACTTTATAAAATTTATAGTTATAGATGCTGAAATTGATATAAAATATAGTTCTAAAAAGTAGTAGAATTGAATTTAGGAGGATTTTTAGAATGGATAGTAAAATTACATATACAAAAGTTGGAGATTATTATATGCCAAATTTAACACTTGCAGAAAGTAAGTATAAAAATTATCAATTAGGTAAGTATGGAAGAATTAGATTGAATTACTTAAAGAATCATAAAAAAGCAGAATATATCATTTTATTTATGGATAATAAACTATATGAACACCTATATAATATTGATATGGAATGTCAAAATCAGTTTGAATTTTTAATGAACCAGTTTGCTGAAAAAGAAAATGTAACTGAAGAATTGAAAGCTAACAATCAAATGGAATGGGTACAAAAAATGAATAATATCAAAAATACAGTGGAAGAAATAATATTACAAAGGTATATTTATAATTAGTGATAAAAATGCTAAATAGCAATAATAAAAATATAAACAACAAAACAGCCCCACCCTTCTTTATAAAGTAGAGTGGGAGTCTGTTTTGTTGAACGATTATCCAAAGATTATTTTGCGTACTTCTGGGGTGCAGGCAGCGATTTTCTGCTCATTGATTTTCTCATAGCTGTAGTTGTCGTCCTTAGTATCCATATAGTTAAGGAACCACAGGAACGGAACTTTGCTCCAGCTTGTAGAAAACTCAAAAGCTTCTGAAACAGCATCAAGGTGAAAACGGAAACCTTCTCGTACATCTACATCGAAGTACATTGTGCCATTCCCATTGCCACCATGTGAGCAACCATTCAATGCGTCCCACTGGCATCTTTCAAGCTTTCCGTCATTGAGTTTGACTTCGCCATATACCTTTGCACTGTTCACGGACTTTCCGTCGAACGATTCAGCATGAAGGATAAGTCCTTTTTCTTCGTGGAAGAAAATAATTTCTTCTTCCTCAACGCCTTCATCCGACCAACCAGTGCCTGTGAACTTCTGGCAAAAGCCACATTTAAAGCCGTATGCTTTTGCAATCTCAATGAAATCCTGCCATGTGATACCGAAGTGTGTATCGCCGATGCTCTTGAGGTGTTCCTTTTTAGCTTGATTCGACAGCATTGCAAGTCCTAAAGCTGCCATGCCTTCAGTTTCAATGTTCCAATCGTCATGCCGTTTGCCAATCAAGGTTTCAGCAGTTGCGATAGGATCGAAACTCAAAATGTTCTTTGTTTTTTCATTCATAGTGATTACCTCCAAAATTTTTAACATTGTGAATTGGTATACTGCAAACACGAGGTTTACTGTACTTTGCCGATAGGCTTAATATACTTATATTATACATCATTTTACATAAAATTGCAAGTGCGATGAAGTTTTCGGCTTTTTATTGACATTTACATAAAAAAGTGATATATAATATATGTACTTTATAGTACACTGAAAAATTAATAAACACGAAACACTGGTTAATAAGGGATACAATAAGCTATTCTCCCACTTCCGAGACATAGAGAATTAAGATTTGTAGGAAACTTATTAGCCCAATGCGGTAAAAAATATTTGGGCTGGTTTAAAAGAATAGTATGTAAAATGTCCAGCAGTGGTTAAGACCGATTAGCATGTTTCAAGTAAAACTCACTACTTTGCAAGAAATTGCAATATTGGTAGTTTTATTTGTTGTGCATAATGGGTCTTTTTGTTTTGCTAAAAAAGATTATATAGGATTGCTTATATGTTCTTACAAAGCATAGCAAAAAGATACTGAAAAAATTTTATGCTAGGTAGCACAAAAATTTTTCAGTAGTCAAAATAATATTTGAATGTAAATGAAAAATATTATTTTGATTTGGCGAAGCCAAACATAAATTATCTATTGCAAAGTTAGATAATTTATGAGCCCTCCGCTAGGAGCCCACGACACCTTTGCAAAACGAAGTTTTGAAAGTGTCATAGTGGGTTACATACTTTCAGAGAAAGTTATGTAACAGCTCCCTTTGGTCGCCTTTTGCTACCTGCAAGAAAGGATATTTACATGGACAAAACAAACTATTCGGTAGCTAGAGTAGAAACTTATACTAGAGCAAGTGTTGTAAAAGCAGAAAGACATAATGAACGAAAAAATAAATCTTACTCTAATATGAATGTTGACTTAACTCAAACGCCAAACAATGTGCATTACAAAGAATGTGAAAGCACTTACAACGAAAGATTAAAAGAAATGATTGATAATAGGGAAATATCACTTCGAGGACTAAAAGATAATGCTAAAGTATTTGATGAAATTATATTTGATATTAACTCTGACTATTTTGAACAAAACGGTGGTTATGAATTTGCAAAGCAATTTTATGAGAAGGCTTTTCACTTTGCTGAAAAAGAAATGGGACAAGATAATATTATATCAGCAGTAATGCATGCTGATGAATTAAACGTTGCTTTAACAGAAGAATACGGCAAGCCTATTTATCATTATCATTTACACGTTATAGCACTTCCTGTTGTAAAAAAAGAGATTAAATGGTCAAAAAGGTGTAAAGACAAATCTTTGGTAGGAACTACAAAAGAAATAATCAATCAAGTAAGTCATAGCAAGAAATGGAAGTCAGAGCAATTACTAGATAATCAGGGTAATCCTGTATATGATGAAAATGGAAAAGCTAAACTGATAAAATCATATAGCTTATTACAAGATAGATTTTATCAATATATGAGTGATTGTGGTTTTAGAGGATTTATAAGAGGTGTTAAAGGTAGCACTAGAGAACATTTAGATAACTTAGATTTTAAAGTAAAAAAAGAAACAGAAAGACTTGAGCATATAACAAATCAAGTAGAAGAAAAGCAGTCAAACTTTAATGAGTTTATGAAATATGATAAGAAAATTAATGATATTTCTTCTTTAGGAAAACAAAAGAAGTTCTCAAAGAAAATTGAGTTAGAATCACAAGAATATGAAGATTTAGTTGGATATGCTAAAAAAGGAATTGTAGCAGATAAAGAAATATATGAGCTTAATAATAGAATTGATAATTTAAGAAATGCAGTAGATAAGTGGAAATCAAAATATGATGAAATAGTAGAACAAACAAAAGACTTCTTCCATGCTCTAAAACTTGCACCTCAAAAAGTATTTGATTTATTCAAAAGCCTATTTGCTAAAGAAAAACAAGACGAATTAGAAAAGCAAAGACTCGAACAAGAAAAAATACAAGCTGAAAGAAAAGCTCGTGAACAAGCTAGACTTGAAAAGCAAAAATTAAAAAACTCTCCTGAATACAAGAAAAAAAGGAGGGCAGACAGAGATGCAAGATAATGAAAAAATATATAGAATTGAGCTAACTAATGAAGAATATGAGTTTATACAAAATCTTAAAAACGAACTATGTGATAAACTCTCTAAAATGACTAAAGAAGAACTTACAAAATATTTAAAAAGTTTTTATCCAGAGCAAGATTTGAATTTTGAAAAAGAAATAAAAGGTACTATTTATAAGGTAAATACCTATTTTAACAAAGATTCAGAACACACAATACTTACTAGATTTTTTG
>CAOJZE010000081.1 GCA_948466095.1 uncultured Clostridium sp. | reverse complement strand
CACCAATCCGTCACCAGTTTTTTATTTTCTTTTTGCTTTTCTATTTTGTAGTATAACTTGTTAGATTGGAAATAAAAAGAGAGAAAATGTAAAATATTAAGCTGTCAATGATTTTCTATTACATATTATCGTTTTTCATCTATTACGTTTTCAAATACTGGTGAATTAAAAAAGTCTTTTAATTCAATATCAAATGCTTCACATACATGTAACAATGTAGAAATTCTTGGATCGTGTGTCTCTTTATTCATAAATGATAACAATGTTGTATGTGTCAATCCTGCTAATGTAGAAACCTTGTTTATTGTTATATTATTTTTATCTGCTAACTCATTTATTCTTATTCTAATAGCATTTTCTAATTTCATTTTGCACCTCTTATTCCGATTTTACTTCATTAAAAAGATTATCTTTGAAAAATTCGTTTAACGATATATCAAAAGCCTCACATATATGTAATAATGTTGAGATTCTTGGATCATGTGTTTCTTCGTTCATAAACGACAATAATGTTGTATGTGGTAATCCAGATAATGTTGATACTTTATTAATTGTTATATTTCTTTCCTCTGCTAGATTTATAATTCTCTTTCTAATTGCTTTTTCCAGTGTTAACATCACTTATCCCCCTTTTTAGTTAGTGTAGCAAAAGTGAAAGAATAATGACGTCGGTATTTTTACGTAAAACTATTGACAATTAGAATTTTAACATTGTATAATAGATGTTGACGTCGGAATAACGACGTTGTAAAATAATAAAATTACAAGGAGGGAAAAAAGTGTTTTCTAATAGTATAATGCAATTTATTCTTTTTCTTAATAATTTGCCAGGAGAAACTCACCAAAAAATAATAGTATCTATGCAGATTTTTCTTATTATTGCAGAAATAATATATTTCTTTTGTATTAGATATACAACTAAAGATTATTAGAAAACCAATAGTTATGGAAGAATTTTTTAAACAACCAATACTGGAGAGGTTATATGATTCTTTAAGTGTAGAATTTGAAGAAATCCTATTAAATGATACAAACGAAAATAAAAAATATCATGATATTACAAGGGAAGAAGAAAAATTATATAATATGCTTAAACAAATAGTAGGAAATGATAAAGATAAATTAAGTAACTTAATGAATGTCATAACCGAAATAGAAGATTATTGCTGTAAAGAAACTGAATATTGGAATAAAAAATATTTCAAATTAGGCTTTACTTATATGGTATCATTAGGGAATCCTAAAGATTTTACAAGATTAGAAAAAGATAAATTTTCTTTACAAGTTCATAATTTCTTAGGTAATATTAGAATTAAAGACATTGATAAAAACAAAAAAATATTGCTTGCAGATTTTATCAAAGGTTTAGAAGATGGAACAGAAAAACAAAAAAGAAGATTTTTGATGTACTATAACTTAATGCCTAATAGTAATAATAATATTTTAAATTATTCCGATATTGCTAAAATGGAAAACTGTAGTATTAGTGCAATAAAAACATCTATTATTAGCATAATTTCATATTTAGTTAGACTTGAAGATAGTCAAAAATTACTTTTTCTTGCCATCATGAATGAAATTGATATATAAATATGGTTTATCCTTATTTTTCATTAATAAATATATTTATCCAATAACTTACATTACTTTAATATAAAAATTCTCAATTATAGTGTTTTTAGTTATTTTTAGTCACTAAAAACCTCATCTTAGATAATTATTAAAACAACGAAGAATAATATCATTCTATTTACAAAATTATGCATAAAAAGTATTGACTTACATATAATAATATAGTACAATATTAAGTACAATAAGTAGTACAATTTGGAAAGGAGTGATTTTATATGTTAGCTGTTAATTATTCAACAATTAGAAGTAATTTAAAAGATTATTGCGATAAAGCTACAGATGAAAACGAAACAGTAATAGTAACAAGAAAAGATGAAAAAAATGTTGTTTTAATTAGTCTTGAACAATATAATGAATTTATAAGGAATATGAAAAACACAGAATATTTAAATAAAATTGATAGAGCTTTTAAGCAATTAGAACAAGGAAAAGTTGTTGCTAAAACAATGGAGGAATTGGAGGCAATGACAAATGAGTAATATTTTTGTTGATGATGCATGGGAAGATTACACAGACTGGCAAATTAAAGACAAAAAGATAGCAATACGTATAAATGAGTTAATAAAAGACATTACTAGAAATGGTTTAAATCAAGGAATAGGAAAGCCTGAACCTTTAAGACATAGAAAAGCATGGAGTAGACGAATAACACATGAACACAGACTTGTATATAACCTTGACGAAAATAAAAATCTTATAATACTATCTTGTAAGGGGCATTATGAAAATTAAAAAGGAATTTTGAAAAGTGAACTATATTAAAAATATAAAAGAACTTTTTGAAAATTATAATGAAGAATATGAACCAGTAGAAATAGACTGGGGAATTTCTGTAGGTAATGAAAACATAGAGGAGTGATACAAAATGTTTAAAGGAATATTATCAGTTTTCTAACTACTTTACTTAGGTAGTAGGAAGGTTGATAGAATTGAGCAGAAGCTATAAAAAATATCCTTTTGCAAAATGCGAGGGATGTTGCAAAATGGGTAAAAGATGGGCAAATAAAAAGGTTAGACAATATAAAAATCAGTTACCAAAAGGCAATAGCTATAAGAAATTATTTCAAACTTGGAATATTTGTGATTATTATAGTTCTATGACTTGGTCTGAATGGCAAGAGTTATGCAAAAATGGTAATTGGTGGCACAAACCAACAGAACCTATCTTTTACGAATGGTACAAAGCATATAAAAGAAAATAACTAACCAAAACTAAATATCCGAACTAGCAATAGCTAGTTCCTTTTTATGTGTCAGAAAATTCTTTTTAAGGAGTTCAAAAAGTCCGCATAGTTCTTTTTACGAACTCTAAAAACTCCAGATAATTTTTATATACTCCTTTATATGTATATAGTAAAAAATTTCTTTTGTCGTTCCCCCATCCGTTCAATTTATTATTCAAAAAATTAACTAGAAGCTATTTAGTAAATAGAACTCGATAAAGGCATAGTTTCTAAAACTATGCCTTTACCACCACTCACAAAACTATGAAATATCAAATTATGAAACCATTGATATATAAGCATTAGAATGCCTTTTTTTAGGTGCGCAAAATTATGGAATTTTATTTTTTTAATTTTCATGTAAAATTCTATACTTTTAGGTACATATAATATATGATCTATTTCAAATTCAATTTTGTAAATTTTTCTAACTTTACTATGGCTTCAATTACGTTTTTTATCATACTATTTTTATATTTTCTCATGGTTCGTTCTTTGTTCGATTATAATTTTCTATTGATTTACTACAGTTAATTTATCATTTTATAGCAGATACTTTTATGTCTGACGTTGCCTTGCTTTTATCTTATTTTACATTCTATTTTGCCCCTCTAAAATTAACAAAAATTGAACCTGTATTATCTTTTTCTTATTTATGCCCTTTTTATCGTGTCAGAAAACTGTCTCCTTTTTTTGTTTCCTCTCGATTACTTCTCTAGTTAAATTGTATTTATATTCATACAAATACATTATTTATTAAGTCAAAAACATATAAGAAAAAGTTAAGTTTTGACAAGTTCTAAAATAGATATTAATATAATCTTTTTAAGGAGTCCGAAAAGTCCGAATGTTTCTTTTTAAGATTCGGAAAACTTGAAATACTTTTTTTATTTTAATGGCAAAAAATACTAATAATCTAGGTTCTTTTTTTATCGTGTCAAAAAACCATTAAATTTAATACTGTTTTTCTATCTTTTTAATCTCGAAATATTGAACCCTTTCTTAACTCTTTTGTAAGCTTTTTTAATATTAATATACCGCTTCTTTACTGCCTTTTTATAGTGTTGAAAAAATCTATAAAAATAGTCTTGTTTTAGTCTCCTTTTTGTCTCATTTTTTGTACATATTTATTCCTTTTTTATAGTGGGAAAAAATTAACTACACCCCTCACGTATATACCTTATGTATTTTATGAATGTTGTTACACCGTTCTTTTTAGTTAATTTATCCTTACACATCATGGGGGGATTTCTAGGTTTCTTCATGTCTTTGTTATAATTTATTTTATTTGTATTGAATAAAGAAGCGGTTTTTTCCGCTTCTTTGATTAAATTATATTTAATTAATTTCTATCTTTACTTGATAGCCTTTATATGTATTTTTAAGCCCTTAACATTTTAGGTAATGAAATTATATATCTTATCAATTTCCTATCCCTAAAAATATCGTTTAATCATTATTTTACTATGCTATTTTTATTATTTCATATTTCCTATTAATGTTGGTCTCGATAGTATAGAAGTAATGCTTTTTCTATTTTCAAATGGAATAACCCAATTAGCACCACTTATCTTTTTATCTGTATAACATTTCTTTGTTGGTTCTCCTATCTTCTTAACGATTCTTTCATGTACTGCTTTTCTACTTGTATATAATGATACTTCCTTTTTGTAGTAATCTATATTGATTATCGTTTCCTGTTCGTCATAATCTGTATTATAAAATTTATTCATATTCTTTCACTCCTCTATTTAATATTCTTTCATTTTGATTTTGCCATTTAATAACTTACCTACTTATTTTCTATCCTTCTATATATTTTTGGCTAGTGTAAAATCACACACTAACAGTATGTATTTTTCCATACTACAAAACTTTATGTTATTTTATCATGGTGTTATTTCACACACTATAATATTTTTACAAATTGGCTTATAAGTCTTAAATATCAATAAGTTCATGTGATTTCTACTTTTTTGTTAATTTTATTCTTACAGTGTGTTATTTTCTATCCCCTTTATATAATACCATCTATTTCTTATTTTTTATGAGCATTTGGAATATATCTTTTATCTTGTATTGGTATAATAAAATCTTCCTCGCCATATTTCTTCCATAAAGGCGAAAAGCCATAGATGTTGGCTGTTCTTGTATTATAACCACTTACTACTTGTCTTACAAATCCATGTTCAATTAATATGTCTAAATCATCTCTAAAAGTTCTTAAATCACCATATAAAGTCAATGCTTCACTTTTGGGAATAGAAATATTATTTTCGTTTGTATCCTGATTTTTGTATTTTGTAAATTTTGATTTTAAATGTAGATATAATCCTTGTTGCCTTAGAGAAAGTTCATTCCATGCTTTTGATTGTTGCATATCTTTGCATATTTTTGTAAATGCTCCTTTTTCTTTTGCACTTTCAAAGCTATAATGTTTTATTTCTTTGGATTTAGGCATAATACCACCAACTTTGACTTGCCTTTATCCTTAAAATATAGTAAAATATATGTAGATAGCTTGTACAAGTTATTTTGAGAAGTAAGATTTTATTATTGTTTGAAAGCCTTATAAAATCTTGCTTCTTTCTATTTTTTATATCCATTGATTCCACCTCCTCTAAAGACTTTTTATTTTTGTCGAATATTCCTCATGTTGCATACTTTGTAATTCTTGATTATGCACCCAATTGTCAACCGCTTCTTTGTTAAAATTTAGTTTACTACCTATTCTAAAATGTGGTATTTCTTTGTTTCTTACTAATGACCTTATACTTGAAACGGAACAATTTAGGTAATTTGCTATTTCTTTTACATTAAATACTTGCATTTTCTAGTCCTCCTTTTTTTCTAATTCTTTTTTGGCTTTGTTAATCCAATACCTTCTGTTAATTTCCTTTACTTTTTCTTTGTTGTTATCCCTCCATTCTTTTGCTTTTTGATTTCTCATTTTTCTTGCCATTTCTTCGATATTATCCATTTTTTCACCTTCTTTCTAAATTATTATTGACATTCTAATCATTATCTTATATAATCATCTTGTTAAGTGATTATAATATATATGCTGATAACGATACAATTATAATAACATATCTTTATATTGTTATGCAATAGTTATTTTTATTTTTTTAGTAATACTATAACAAAAGGAGAGGATTTTATGTTTCAACTTAGTTTCTTTGAAAATTATGAAATTTTAGGCAGTTTATCACATCAAATGCCTTTACAAAATAAAGCTGGTAGTTTATTTATTGAGATTTTAAATAATTATTCTAATATTAAACATCGTATAGAAAAATCAATGTCAGATTTAATTGAACTTAAAGATAAGAATCTGATTAAAAACTACTTACAATCTTTCATATATTCTCTTACTGAAATTACTCCTAACTTACAATTCTTTTATGATACTATTCAATTTGAATTTAGAGAGATTTCAGATAACTTTTCTAATACTGAATCAAGGTTAGCTGAACAACTTAATAGTATAACATATACATTAGAAAATATAGACAAACAAAAAGCGGATTATGATTTTTTATATCAACATAAAGAATACTTAGAAAACTCCTTAAAAAATTATACCTTTGAAAAAGCAATTAGTAATCAATTTATCTATATAGATTCTTTATATCATGACTTTGAATTAACTTATGATTTTATGAATGACTATAGGTATAACTTGCAAAATCAATATTATTTTAAAGCTTTTGAAATTCCTAGAGAAATGATATCTTGTGTAATAAAACAAGATAATAAAATTCGATTGCTCGAATCTAAACACAATACTTTGTGTGGTAATGTAAATGATAGAAATTATATTGAAAATAAGTTTAATAATGATATAAAATATCTAACTTCATATCAAATCGAAAAAGCAAGTGATATATTTGAAGTTTATAGAAAACTAATTATTGAAAAAAATATATGTGTAAAAAAATGTTCTAATTGTAACAACTTTTTTATAGCTGAATCAAGAACAGATGAAAAATATTGTAATAATCCTAGTCCTCAAAATCCTAATAAAACTTGTAAAGAGTATGGAGCTAAAAAGACATATAGAGATGAGATAAAATCAACACCAATAAAATATGAACACAATAAAACAAGTCAATTTTTTAGAATGAGAATAAACCGAACAAGTACAGACAATACCAAAGAAAAAGAAATGTATCAAAAAAAATTCAATACTTATAAAGAAAATTATCAAAAAAAGAAAGAACAATATCAATCTGGAAAGTTAAAGGAAAAAGACTTTGTAGAATGGATTATAAAACAGAAAGAAGGTGTAAAAAATGGCAGTACAAGAAATAATAAAAAATAAAAAGTACAAAATAGATATACCAATAGGATATAATGGAAACAAAAGAATAAGGCATATAGAAACCTTTTACGGTGGCAAAAAGGAAGCGGTATTGCGTGAAAGCGAATTAAAAATACAATTAAAGAATAATACCTATGTCAAAAAGAATGCTATGACTATGCAAGAACTAATTGACGAATGGCTAAAATCTAAAAAAGGCAATATTGGAATTAAAACATATCAAGAATACGAAAGATATTGTAAAAACATAGGTCATTGTATAGGACATATAAAAGTTAAAGACTTAAATGTTAAGATATTAGAAGATTTTTACAATGAATTAAGAACTTGCAAAGTAAAAAGAAAAGAAGAATTAGGCTATGCAGAAAAAACAATTAAACATCATTACACTTTAGTATCTGAAATATTAAACAGTGCTATTAAATGGGGCTATTTATACAATAATCCTAATCAAAATGTAACTCCTATTAAAGTACATAAAAAAGAAATTGAATGCTATTCTCCAGAAGATGTTGAAAAATTAATTGAAGTATTGCAAAAAGAACCTATTAAATATCAGGCAGTTATCTTTTTAGCTTTAGATAGTGGTTGCAGACGTGGAGAACTAACAGGGCTTACCTGGAATGATGTTGATTTTGAAAAGTCCACTATAAATATTAACAAGGCTACTCAATATGTTTCTGGTTATGGTACTTTTGAAAAGACAACTAAATCAGATACAAGTAATAGAATTGTATATATTACCCCTACTACCATTCAAGTATTAAAGAAATATAAGGCTGAACAAGACAAACAAAGGCTTTTATTGGGTAACAAATGGCAAAATTCAAATCGAGTTTTTACGACAGATTATGGCGAAGATATGCACCCAGATAGACCATATAAAATATTAAAACAAATTATAAAAAAATATGACTTGAAAGATATTACTTTTCATGGCTTAAGACATACAAGTATATCATTACAGATAAGTAGTGGTATACAGACACAAATAATAAGCAAAAGAGCTGGACATTCAAACATATCAATAACACATAGTATTTATTCACATTTCTTTGATAATGGATTCAAGGAAGTTGCTGATAAAATGGATACCTTCTTACATGCCAAATCTGTATAATGAGAAAATACTAAAAATTGCTAATATTCAAAATTAATTTATGAACATTTTTCATATAAAAATGATATAAGAAGCGGTTACAAATATTAAAAATCCGCTTCTTTTTAATCTAATTTATTATTTTTTTACTTGAAAAATATATTTGACATTTTCTTAAAATCTATGTATAATATTAGTATAGGAAATG
>CAOJZE010000080.1 GCA_948466095.1 uncultured Clostridium sp. | reverse complement strand
GGGGTAATTCATGATGCAAGATAAGTCTGTTATTCTGTCAAACTAGCTTCCATAAAATCAAATTTTCTTTCATAATCTTTTGTTTCTTGATTTGCCATATAAACTTCACTACGGTTTTTCTTTAAAAACTCAATGATTTGATACACATCAATCCAGATTTCATTTGGGCTATCCACTTGAGACTCATCAAAAATCAATTGCATCCCAAAATGCAAATGAGGAACATTAATATTATTTACATTTTCTTTTGTACTGTAACCAGTCATACCAAGATAACCAATCACATCTCCGGCTTTTACTGTTGAACCTTCTTCTAATCCTTCCGCATAAGGATGATTTTTTCTTAAATGAGCGTAATAATAATATCGTTTGGTATCAAAACTACGGATACCAATTCGCCAGCCACCATATTGATTCCAACCAATATTTTCAATCACTCCCGATTCTACCGCAATAATAGGAGTACCAATACTACCCATTAGGTCGTTTCCCAAATGTGTTCTTTTGAAACCATAAGACCTAGAATTTCCAAAATCATCATAATGACTAAAAGAATAATTTTTAGCAATGGGAAGAAAGGCTTTTAATCCATATTTTTCTTGATAGGATTTTGTGCCATCTTCATTGGCTGTTTCAATCGAATAATTACCGATAAAACCACCTAAAATAGCAGAATAGCTTTCATAATAATAATCATAAAATTTCATGTTTTGTGTTAAATCTTCCATAGTTTGCCCATTTTTTAATTCTTCTACTAAAAGATTTAAGTCTTTTGTACTGAAATTTTTGAAATTACCACCATTTTTGCAAGATAAATAAGCTAGTAATTCAATCCAGTTATATATGATTTCTCCTTCTTTATTGTGAGAATCGATATCTAGTTTAGCCGTTAAATTTAAAGCTTCAGAAGTAACATTAAAATCTACCCATTTGATAAAGTCCTTTTTTTCTTTAGAAGTTTCGTCTTCAGAAGTATCGTTGGCAAAGGAATAAAAAATAGCAATGCTAGATACTAAAAGCATGATAACTATAGAAAATATAATTAGTTTTTTACTGATTTTAAAGGATTTAATTAACAAAGAAATTCACCCCATACTAATATATATGGAGTGAATAAAAGTGATATGCCATAACTATTTTAACAAGTCTCGAATAACATGATATAAATAGGGTTTGTATTCTTCAATGGGTAAAGGGTTTTGATACAAAATGGAATCAAAACAAGTGGCACTTACTAATTCGATAATCATAAATAAAGTAACTTTAGGATTTTTTAGCTTAATATTATTTTCTTCGACTCCTTTTAAAAATAAAGAATATAGACCGTCTTGTTTTTCTTCTTGCTTGTCATATAATTTTAAAATGGTTTCATTATAAACTCCCCAAGATAAATTTTTAGAAATGAATTTTAAAAGAAGCGGATTTTTAACTAATTCATCTATTACATAATTAATAATAAAAATAATTTGGTCAGAAAAATCTTGTATATCGTTTTTTCGCATTTTATATAAGGCTTCTGAAAATAATTTTTCTGATTTTCGAGTAATTAGAATATCTCGTATTTCATATTTATCTTTAAAATACAAATAAAAAGTACCTTTTGCTACACTAGCATTGTCTACTATCTCTTGGATAGAAGTACTTTTAATTCCTTTTTCTGTGAATAGTTTAAAAGCGGTTTCTAATAGCCTGCTTTCTTTTTCGTTTTTTTGTTCATTTATTTTCATCTTAAATCTCCTTTGGGACATAGGGACAAAATGTACGTCCCCATGTCCTATTTTTCTTCTATTATGGCATAAAATAAAAAAATAATCAATAAAAATATAAAAAGTATTGACTAATGGTCATAAAAGTAATATAATACCAAAAGTGACCAATGGTCATTTTTAAAAATAATTGTTAAGAAGGGAGATTTAAAATGTTTCAACTTAGATTTGGAGAGTTTGTGTGCAAACATAGGAAGAGAATATTACTCATAGCAATTCTCTTATTGATACCATCTATCATAGGAATGAAAATGACGCGTATCAATTATGATATTTTGGTTTATCTACCAGAAGATATTGAAACCATTCAAGGGGAAAAGATATTGTCAGAGGATTTCAATATGGGAGCTTTTTCTATGATTGTGCTAGAAAACATGAAAACAAAAGATATTGTACAATTAGAAAATAAAATGAAGGAAATTGAGAATGTAGAAAAGGTCATTGGAATGGCAGATGTAGTAGGAACTAGTATTCCAACAGAAATGATACCAGATGAGATAAAAGATAAGATTTATAAAGATGGAAATACAGTATGGTTAGCTACTTTTAAAGATAGTATTTCATCTGATAACACGATGGAAACAATTGAGACATTAAGGGAGATAACAAATGAACAATGCAAAATAAGTGGTATGTCAGCAACGGTATTAGATACAAGAAATTTGGCTAATTCGGAAATTGCGATTTATGTTATGATTGCCGTATTATTGTGTATTATTATTTTACAAGTGGCTTTAGACTCCTATGTAGCACCCATTTTTTTACTACTTAATATAGGAATTGCTATTTTATACAATATGGGAAGCAATATTTTCTTAGGACAAATTTCCTATATTACAAAAGCCATCAGTGCTGTGCTTCAATTAGGAGTAACCATGGATTTTGCTATCTTCTTATATCATAGTTATAAAGCAGAACAAGGCAACTTTTCTAATAAAAACGAAGCGATGGCACATGCGATTAGTAAAACGATGGTATCTGTCATTGGAAGTTCTTTAACGACTATAGCAGGTTTTTTGGCACTTTGTAGTATGAACTTAACTTTGGGAAAAGATATTGGGATTGTTATGGCAAAAGGCGTTTTATTAGGCGTTATATGTGTTATCACCGTTCTACCAGCCATGTTATTGACATTTGATAATTTAATCGAAAAAACAAAACATAAAGAAATTATGCCCAAATTTGTAGGAATCAAGAATTTTACTATCAAGCATTATAAAGCAATTATTATTGTATTTATTATTATTTTACCAATTGCTATTTATGGCTATACCCATACAGAGGTATATTATAACCTAGATAAATCACTACCAGATACCTTACCAAGCGTGGAAGCCAATAACACCTTAAAAGAAAAATTTAATATTGTATCAGCAGAAGTGCTATTGGTAGATAAGAATATTCCAAATTATAAAGTGAATGAAATGTTAGATAAAATTGAAGAAATAGATGGTATTGAATGGACATTAGGCTATCCCAAAGTAGCAGGTGTGATACCAGATAGTGTATTGAGCAGTGATACAAAAAGTGTATTTGAAAATGATGCTTATCAGATGATAATTATAAATTCAAAATATGAAATGGCGACAGATGAATTAAATGAGCAAATTACACAAGTAAATGAAATTATTAAGCAATATGATGACAAGGCAATATTGGCGGGAGAAGGACCACTTATGAAAGATTTGGTAGAGATTAGTGACCATGACTTTAATAGTGTTAATGTCGTGTCAATCGGAGTTATATTTGTCATTATGATTATGGTGTTAAAATCAATTTCATTGCCAGTGATTCTAATTGCTGTGATTGAGTTTGCTATTTTCATTAATATGGGAATTCCAGCTTTTACGAATACAACCTTGCCATTTGTGGCATCTATTGTAATTGGAACCATACAATTGGGAGCAACGATTGATTATGCCATTTTAATTACGACAAAATATATTGGCAATCGAAAAGAGGGCAACAATAAGAAGGAGGCCATTGATGAGGCACTTGGTAGTTCTATTAGCTCGATTATTGTTAGTGGATTGTGTTTCTTTGGAGCAACCTTTGGTGTGGGTGCTTATTCCAAGATTGAGATGATTGGCTCACTTTGTACCTTGATGTCAAGGGGTGCTATTATTAGTATGGTTGTGGTGGTTACCGTTTTACCAGCATTTTTGATGGTGTTCGACCAATTAATTTGTAAGACCACTGCTAAAATGAAAACAATAAATTAAAATATCATTTAAAATTTATTATATTTTTTCTTGTGACTCCCAGCTTCACACAGTCTGTAATTCCATAAAATATAATAAATCAACTTAAAGATGATAAATTTTCAAAATGTTCGTTCAAGCTAATTTTCATAGAAACTCTAAGTCAATTTTATGGCTCCTTTTCAAAACGAGTTTGAACTATTTCCATAAAATTGACAAAGAATTTCTACCTAAAATTACTTTCAATTCACTTTTTTCAAATTTATCATTTTTAAGTTAATATTAGAAAACGAAAGGAAGGATTAGATATGAATTCAAAAACAAAAAATAAAATTATATCAGGTACATTATTGTGTACAATGTGTACGTATACATTACCTGTTTTTGCTTATACAAAAGATGAAACCGTTTATTCAAAGATGAATAGTAAAGGGGAAAAATATCAAACAATTGTAAGTACGCATATTGAAAATAATGGAGAATTAGAATTAATTAATGATATGTCTGATTTAATGAATATTGAAAATACAAATGGAGATGAAGAGTTCACACAAGATGGGAATTCATTAGTGTGGAAGGCAGACAAAAAAGATATTTATTATCAGGGAGAAAGTCAAAAAGATTTACCGATTGCATGTGATGTGAAATATCAATTAGATGGAAAAGAAGTAAAGGCAGAAGAACTTTTAGGAAAGTCAGGACATGTAAAAATAACCATACAATATACCAATAAAGAGGAACATATGGTAAACATCAATGGTAGTCAACAAAAAATGTATACCCCTTTTGTAGTAGTAGCAGGAACTGTTTTACAGAATGATAAAAATAAAAACATAGAGATTTCCAATGGAAAGGTCATTAATGATGGAAGCAAAGCAATGGTAATGGGAATGGCATTGCCAGGTCTACAAGAAAGTTTAAATGTTAAAAAAGCAGATATGGAGATACCAAATGATATTGAAATCAGTATCGATGCAACAGATTTTGAGTTAGGAAATATTATTACTTTTGTAACGCCAAAGGTATTAGAAGAAAAGGATTTAAGTATTTTTGATGAACTAGATAAGATCTACAATCAAGTCAATACATTACAAACAGCAAGTAATCAAATCCAAGAAGGTAGCCAAACATTAGCAGAAGGGACGAATCAATTAGCTTCTGGTACAAAGGATTTAAAACAAGGTACGAATGTAGCATATCATGGAGCAAAACAAATTCAAACAGAAGTTACAAAGGCAACAAACCAATTAGCAAATGATAAGAGTGAAGCATTGGATAAAAATACATTAAATGCGATTGGGGAAAAAGCAAAGCAAACAGCTACTTTATCGGATGCACAAAAAGCACAAATAGGGAATCAAGCACAAACAACAGCAATGCAAACGATTCAAAATCAAAAGAAAGCAATAGGGGAGAAGGCAGTAGCTCAAGCAACGAATCAAGTAGGAACAATGGCATTGACACAAGCACAAAAACAACAGATAATGGCGAGTGTGAAAAAAGGCTTAGAAGCAAATGCTAATTATAAGGCTTTACCAGCAGAACAAAAAGCAATGGTTTTACAATTTTCTCAGAATTCAGCTATAACAGCGGCAGAAACAACGGCAAAACAAACAGCAATACAAGTGGCAAAACAAGTTGCTAATCAAACGGCACAATCTGTGGCAGAACAAGTGGCTACCAATGTAGCGAATCAAACCGCACAAACAGTGGCTCAAACAACAGCAACGCAAGTGGCGCAGACAACATCAACAACAACGGCAAGACAAGTGGCAAATCAAGTAAAAGCAACAGCTCAAAGTAAAGTTGTTTCACAAATGAATACGTTAGGGCAAGGATTAAATCAATTAACAGATGGATTGAATAGCTTAAATGATGGCGCTAATACTTTGGATAGTGGAGCGAGTGAATTACATCAAGGTGCTGATACGCTAGCACAAGGGGTGAAAACTTTTAATGAAGATGGTATTAAAAAGATTTGTAATTATGTGAATGGCGACTTGAAGGAAATAACCGAAAGAGTTGAAAAATTAGCTGAATTGTCAAAGGAATATGATAATTTTACTATGCTAAATGGAGAGAATAGCGGTAATGTTAAGTTTATTATGATTATGGATGCGATTAAAAAGCAAGAGGATAAAGATAATACGAAAGCGGAAGCGATTTTTCCTTCACAAAAAGGTGAGGAGAGAAAAGAAAAATAACCTAGCTAAAAAAATGGTGAAAATAAAAACTGCTAATATTGATAAGTATAGCAGTTTTTTTGTTCTATAAGTAATTCTAAAAAAGAGATGGATAAAGTACTACGGATAGACATATTTTAAGATATTTTCAAAAAAAATCATAAAAAAAGTAACAAAAAAGTAATAAAAAAGTAATATTGCCAATAAAAATATCTTCCCTAAGCTTATAAAAGCAAATGTAAACTAGACAAAAGAAAGAGATATTGACTTTCTAGTTCATTTATTTTTTAATATAAATAGCTACAATTGCATGAAAGAAAGGGAAGTTTTATGACAAAGAGAAAAAATCTAATTGTTATAAGTGTTGCTATTATGATAACAGTGTTGGCTGTAATCATAGGTTATTCTGTGAGAAAAATTAGCATGGTTGATACAAGTAAATTGGCAGAACAGAATGATGGTAGCAAAATAGAGATACCAGAACAAGAAAGTAAATTAAATACAATTAAAACGCAAGAAATAAATGAAGCCAATCTATTGGATAGTGATATTAGAGTAGTCGAGGCCTATGTACATGTAGAAGACATTTTTGGATACCAAAAAATAGGGGATAACTTATATTTGAAAAAAGGTGATACCATACGCATAGGTGTAAAATTTAACAAAGATGTTTATGATCAAAATCGGAAATGATTATATGAGTACAGGTGATCCCAACAATTATATTGATATATATTTCTCAAAGGATGATGGTAGTACCAAAAATTGTGAAGCTATTATTGAGGGGAACAATGATCCGATAGCGGGAAAAAGCTTTTGTGTTTATTATTATACCATAAAACAAGATGATTTTTTTGATGGCAAGGCATACATAACTACAAACGCTACGATTCCAGAAAGTATCGTATTTGATAATGTGGGAAATGGTAATCCATCCGAAAATGTACATCTTGGAAGAAAAGGGTCCTTTTGGAACAGTAATTATGATGAAAATAAAAACAAGATATACATTGATTCTGTAGGACCAAAAATAGATAGAGCATGGATAGATATGGAAAATGAATATGGATATAAACAAGCGGATGGTAACTTTTATTTAAAAAAGGGCAGTAGAATACGTGTTGGCATAGTCTTTAATGAAGATGTTTATGATAAAACCGGGAATGATTATATGAGTACAGGTAATCCTCAAAATTATATTAATATATTGTTTAAAAACAAGAATGGTGGTGTTAAAAGTTGTCATGCTGTTATTGAGGGAAATAGTGATCCTACGATGGGAAAAAAATATTGTGTTTATCAGTATGTGGTAGAAGAAGATGAGTATTTTGATGGCAATGCTTATATAGACAAGGGGATTTCGATACTAGCTAATACTGTATATGATAAGGTTGGAAATGGTAATTTAATGGACATACATAAACTAGACAGAGGAGGATTGTTATGGAATGACAATTACGATGTGGATAATAACAAAATATACATTGACACGGTAAAACCAAATGCTTCTGATGCATGGATAGATATAGATAGTAATTATGGATATAAAAAAATTAATGATAATTTTTATTTGAAAAAGGATAATCGAATACGTATAGGAGTAACCTTTACCGAAGATGTTTACGAACAGGGAAAGGGTCGGAAATGACTATATGACTCAAAATAATTCTCAAAACTATATTGATATTAAATTTTCAAAAAGTAATGGGAGTACTAAGACTTGCCAAGCTAAGATTGTAGGAAATAATACTTCGCAAGGAAGAAAATATTGTATATATCAGTATGTAGTAGAGGAAAATAGCTTTTTTGATGGTAGTGCTTATATAACTACAAGTATTACGATTCCAGGAAATATCGTATATGATAATGCTGGAAATAGCAATGTATCTCAAAATATACAACTTAGAAGAGATGGAGCTTTATGGAACAGCAGCTATAATATAGATAATAATAAAATATATGTTGATACTGTGAGACCAAATGTATCTGAAGCATGGATAGATATAGACAGTAATTATGGCTACAAACAAAACAATAATAATTTTTATTTAAAAAAGGGAGGTTTAATACGTATTAAAGTAACCTTTACTGAAAGTGTTTATGACCAAGGAAAAAGTGGAAATGACTATATGACCCCAAATAACTCTCGAAATTATATATATGTTAATTTTTCAAAAAGTAATGGAAGTAGTAAGCAATGTAAGGCTTTCATTCAATCCAACAATAGTTCTGAAGGAAGACAACATTGTGTTTATCAGTATCAGGTAGAAGAAGACAGTTATTTTGATGGTAGTGCTTATATAACCACAAGCATTACGGTTCCAGAGAATATTGTATATGATAATGTTGGAAATGGAAATTTGTCTCAAAGTAAAGAACTTAAAAGAGGCGGAAATTTGTGGAATAACAATTATAATGCAGATAATAACAAAATATATATTGATATTATAAAACCAAATGCGTTAGATTCATGGATTGATGTAGATAGTAATTGGGGATATAAAAAAGTAGAGGATAACTTTTATTTAAAAAAGGGTAGTCAAATACGTGTTGGTGTAACTTTT
>CAOJZE010000079.1 GCA_948466095.1 uncultured Clostridium sp. | reverse complement strand
CGAAAAAGTTATTTTTTTCCAATAAAATGTAGTGAAATTTTATTTATTTCACTACTTTTTTTCTTCTATTCAGTTTCATTCGTTAGTACTGGGTTTTTTGGGAACTTTTGGTTTATAAAAGTTAACAAAATAATTATGGGTGATTTGAATGTCTGCTTAATTTTATAATCACCTCTGTTTACTTGTTAAATAAATTTTTAAAATCAATTTGTAACACATTTTCCCCTACCACATATTATATATCATACAAAGGATACAAACAAAAGAAAACATATTTCTTTATGGAAGGGGGTCTAGACTATGCCAGAAAATAGAGGATGCGGATGTGGATTCGGTTTCGGTGATGACTGTTGCTGGATTATAATCCTTATATTATTAATCTGTTGTTGTTGCGGTGGTAACAGAGGCGGATGTTGCTAATTTTAACAACATTCCAAAAGACATGTAAGTCCAATGACTTACATGTCTTTTTATCATTCCAATCCACATTTCTTTCTAATTCTTCTAATTTCACCATTGATTTCTTCTATGTTGACTGGTTCTATTTCAGCCTCATCGGAAACGCCATATTTCTCTTTCATTCTTAAAATTCTTTTCACGCTTCGATTAATTCTGCCTTCTTTTAATTTTCCATTATGAACCAAATGTACTATTTTCTCTATTGCTTGTCTTTCTTCTTCCTTTTGGAATCGGAACACAATCACATCATTTCCTGCCTCAAAAGCTTTTCTTACTGCTAAGTCTGGACCATAAATAAATTTAATTGCTCTCATTTTTAAGTCATCTGTCACAATCAATCCATTGTATCGATATTTTTTTCTTAGATATTTGGCAATAAATTTTCTAGACAGCGAGGCTGGATACCATCCTGTCACATTTTTAATCACTAAATGAGCCACTAATATTGCATCTGCTCCATTCTTAATCGCTTCTTCAAACGGAACCATATCTTCCTTTTCTATTGTTTCCATTTTTTCCTTCACAATCGGCAAAAAATAATGAGAATCTTTTTTCGTCGTTCCATGACCTGGAAAATGTTTAACAATAGACAAAATTCCTTGTTGTTGAAGTTTTTTCATAAACGCTATTCCATACCTTGTCACATCTTCTTTATTTTCTCCATAGCATCGGTCACCGATGGCATGGCTATTTCCAAATCTTTTTATATCTAAGACAGGAGCAAAATTCAGATGATAACCAGACTGTTTTAATATCTTTCCTATAATTTCAGCAGATTTCTCTATTTCTCCTATACCTCCCTTTGTTGCTATTAAATTCGCTGATGGTAAATTTAAAATTTCCTTTGGTAAACGATTTACCCTACCACCTTCTTGGTCAATTCCTATCCACAAAGGTATTTTGTTTCCTTGATTTAATGCCTTTAATTGTTTGATTAAATCCAACATTTCTTGGTAATTTCCAAAATTTTTTCTGTATAAAATAATACCTCCTATTTTATACTCAGCTATCATCTTTTTAATTCTTTCTGTTACATAATTCGTATCCATTCCAATGATAATCATCTGTCCTATCTTTTCTTGGATTGATAATTGTTTTATCTCCATGATTCCCTCTTATTACTTTATTTGAATCTTTTTCCTTTACGTTTTTCTTTTTTCTTTTTTCCTTTACTCTCTGCCTTGTATTCTTCTTCATAATTTGAATAATTATTCAAAAACTTTTCTTTTATTTGTTCTTTTGGCATGCTTTCTATCTCATTTTCTTCATGTTCTAGCTTCTCTTTATTACTTTTTTCTTCCTCTTCCTGTGGATTCTCCTCGTTTTTCTCGTCCAAACTATCAGATGTTTCTTCTGCTTCTTCCTCATCCTGATGATTTTTTCCATACAAAGAAACTCCTGAAAACTCTTCCACTATATTTTTATTTTTCCTTTTTACTACAATCCATACTATGATAGCAATTAAAATAACTACTGCTACTACGATTCCTATTATCGTTTTTTGTTGTTTTGCTTTTTTTTCAGCTTCCTCTCTTGCGATTGCTTCTTCATCTACTAAACTTTTATTTAGCGTAATTTGATAAGTTGCTACATTGTCACCATTTTTTTCAGATACTAAAACAGTAATAATATTTTCTCCTTCTTGTATATCTTCATTTCCAATTACTTCAACCTTATAATTTTCACTCGTTGGAATCGTTTCAATCTCTAATTTCGTATTCTCCCCAATATATTTAGCAGTATATTCATAAATGTCTGTTTTAAATTCTGGAGATAGGTCTAAATTCTTTATTTTTAACGTTGATAACCCATCGGCATCCTCTGGTTCTTCTAAATTTTCATCGTGTTCCTTTTGTTCACCGCGAGTAATATTAATCGTATAAGTCTTTTTCGTTCCATCCTCTGCTGTTACTACCACTTCTAATTTACTGTCTCCACTTTCTAATGTTTTCTTCCCTGTACCAGTAACGGTTGCTTTTGCATCCTGTGTTTTGGCATAAATTTCTATTGTTTCTGTACCTTCTGGAATAACGGCTTGATACGAAGTCGTTCCAGATTTAAAACCAGTAAAATCATGTGGTTTAATTCCTAAATTACTTAAATTGGCATTACTAGACTTTGTCTTTGTTGTATTGGTTGTATTAGCAGTATTATTCGTATTGTTGGTATTTTTTGTGGTTGTATTTTTAGTAGCAGCTTGATTGGTATTATTACCATTTGTATTTTTATTAACTGCTGTATTGTTAGAAGATGTTTGATTGGTGTTGTTATTCCCCTGATTCGTTGTATTAACAGCATTTGTTTGAATGGTCAATAAAACAAATAAGATACTAATACTAAGCATCATCACCATAATTATTTTCTTTTGCATTTTCATATATTTTCCTCCCATAATTCGAATTTCTGCTTTTATTTTATCATTTGCCTTTTGGTTAGTCAACTAAATTTTGCCATAATTTGACGAAATGTTTTAATAAGAAAAAATAGTTACAATTTATTACATTTTATGATATAATAAGCAAGAAAAGAGGAATAATTATGATAGAATTACTTTCACCTGTTGGTGATTTTGAATGCTTAAAAGCAGCTGTACAAAATGGTGCTGATAGTGTTTACTTTGGAGCAGATATATTTAGTGCTAGAGCCTTTGCCCATAATTTCAATCTAGAAAATCTAGAAAAAGCCATTCAGTATGCCAAAATTCGTGGTGTTAAAACCAATTTAACATTAAATACACTTATCAAAGACGATGAATTCGAATCTGCTTTACTTTTAGCAAAAAAAGCTTATGAATATGGAATTGATGCCATTATTGTTCAAGACTTAGGTCTTGCCACCAAATTATTAAAACTTTTTCCTGATTTACCTCTCCATGCTAGCACACAAATGACCGTACATAGTTTAAGTGGTGCTTTAGAACTACACAATCTTGGTTTTAAAAGAGTGATTTTAGCACGCGAACTTTCTATGGATGAAATTGATTATATTAGTAAAAACACTGACATTGAAATTGAATGTTTTGCTCATGGTGCCCTATGTATCTCTTATTCTGGACAATGTTTATTTTCTAGTATGATTGGTGGTCGTTCTGGCAATCGTGGAAAATGTGCTCAACCATGTAGACTTCCTTATGAATTATTTGAAAATGATAAAAAAATTAACAGTGGTTATCTACTTAGTACCCGTGACTTATGTAGTTTAGACTATATTCCTTCTTTTATTGACATCGGAATAAAATGTTTAAAAATTGAAGGAAGAATGAAATCTCCTGAATATGTAGCAACTGTCACTAGAATTTACAAAAAATATATCGATTTGGCTTTATCCAATCAACCTTATGTAGTCGATAAAAAAGATAGAAAAGAATTAATGCAAGTATTTAATCGTGGCATGTCTTCTTCTGGTCATTTAGACAACGAACCCAATAAAAATTTAGTCTTTAAAGACAAGCCTAATAATATGGGATTATGGCTAGGAAAAGTGCAAAATTATAATAAAAATAAAGGTTTGATTACCGTAAAATTAAAAGAACCGATTAAAATTGGAGATACCGTATCGCTAGAAAAGGAACAAGGGATTTATACCATTTCCGAATTAATGGAAAATAACAAAAATATAACAGAAACAAAAATTGGTCAAACCGTTACTATTGGAAGAATGAAGGGAAATATAACTTGTAATGATAAGATTTATAAAATGTCCTCCAAAGATTTATGCTCTTTTGCCAAAGAAAGTTATCAAAAAGAAAATCGACAAATCCCTTTAAATGGTAAAATCACAATAAAAAAAGGAAAACCTATCTCCATTCATATAACACCAGCCAATTCTGTGTCATTCTATAAAGATTTAAACATTTATTATGAATTGAATGAATTCCCTATGGAGGCAAAAAATAAACCATTAGAAAAAGAAACTGTCATCCAACAAATAACCAAAACCGCTTCAACCCCTTATCAGTTTAAAAATATAACTGTTATTTTAGACGACAATGTATTTATTCCTAAGATAAGTACCTTGAATCAGCTTCGTAGAAATGCTTTACAACAAGTCCAAGATTATGCCATTCATCATTGTTCTCGTAACTACCAAGAAACGGTATCTTCTGAGGCAATTTCCTATCCTATCAAAGATACTGTACTATCTGATATGAGAAACTATGCTAAAAACAATTTTTATTTAGACAAACCCAAAATTTCTGTTTTGCTAAATTGCTTAAACCCAAACTTTGACTATACCAAATTAAGCCAACAGATTGATAATTTATACATTCCTTTGAAATATTTTATCCATCGAAAAAATGATTCTATCTTAAAAGTATTGAGTCAAAATTTCAATACCTATATTTATATGCCAACCATTATCAAAGGAAATTATAGAAATTTATTTTATGCCAATGCAGAAAGCTCCGTTAAAAAATACGATATTCGAGGGTTTGTCATCTCAAACATTTGTAATATCGCACTTTTAAACGAGTTATTTACAGATTTAGATAAATACTTTAAATTAGTAGCCAATTATACTTTTAATGTTTTCAACTCTAACACAGTACTAACACTCAAAGAATTGGGTATTAGTCGATTTACTATATCACCAGAATTAGACAAAAATACCATTCACTCTTTATGTCAATTTAACTATCTTCAAAAAGAATTAATGGTATATGGAAGAACTCCTTTAATGAATATGAAATACTGCTTACTTCGGTGAAACTGATAAATGCTACCCTGAGTGTAAAGTTCGTTGTCAAAATGAAAAAAACTATTATTTGAAAGATAGATTAAATATGAGTTTTCCTATCATTCCTGATAATATTCAAACAGTAACTACTCTATTTAATAGTAAAATAACCTCAATTTCTCCCCAAGACTTTCCTATTAATTACGCCAGAATTGATATTTTAACAGAAGATATTTCGCAAATTAATACCATTGTGCAAACCGTAAAAGATGGAAAACGATTGGAAGGAAAAGACTATACGAACGGAAACTTGAATCGAAAAATTTAAAAATGTGACAAGAGGGGCGCCCCTTTTTGTCACATTTAGTTTTGGATGATTTTAGGTGATTTTGGGGACGGAGGAAAAAATCATGATAACTGTTATTAATTTTAAAAATAGTATATTAAAAACCATATCTCATGATTTTTTCCTCCGTCCCCAAAATCATCATTTCAAATTTGTTTACTACTTAAATCAATCATTAACTCCATATTATCATCTTTTGCTGCTTTGTTTTTTCGAATAGCACCACATTTTCTGCATCGAAAAATAATTACATATCCCTTTTTGCTGTCAATTTCTAAACTGACTGGTTCTAAATCTCCTTGACATTGTTCTTGCCTATCTCCTGGATTTTTATCCACATGTTTAGAATGCAAACAATAAGGGCAATGATTTCTACAAGAATACCCTAATTTTGGTACTTGCTTACCACAGTTATCACATATAAAATTTTCATCAATCTCAACAAAATTTTTCTGCTTCATTTTATCTCCTTCATAGCAAACTTATGCCTGTAGCGAATTTGTACGTGCCCCAAACTCGCCACACATTACTATCTAATATTTAAAATTACCCCCACCTAAGAATTCCTTTAGTAATGAGTTGGTTGGTACATACTCTGGTGAGATGGTTTCAAAATATTTTAACATGTCGATAAGTCTTCTTGCTTCGGCATATTCTGGTTCTTCTTGTTTAATTTCTTCTAATAATGGCAGCACTACCCCTTTTAGTACACCTAACTCATAAATAAGAGAGGTATTAAAGATGCTATTGGCTTCTTCTTGGTATGGAAATATGTTTTTTTCTTCTCCATTGTTTACTTTATGCCAAGTAGCTATGGTATGTTTGGCATCATACCCTCTAAATTGATAGTCTCTTACAATTCTTCTAATAAGTCTAGTATCTGTTGTTGATATTCGATTATATCGGTCCATATTTAACACCGTTAAAGCACTGATATAGATTTTATATTTTTGGTCTTTGGCAATTTTACTCGTTAATTGGTCATTTAAGCAATGAATACCTTCAATCACTAGTACTTGGTCTGGTTCTAATTTTAGCTTTTTGCCATTGTATCTTTTGGTTCCAACATGAAAATCAAATTCTGGCATTTCTATTTCTTCACCATTTAATAAACGAGTTAGATGATTATTAAACAACTCCAAATCAATGGATTCAATACATTCAAAATCATATTCTCCTTTTTCATCTCTTGGTGTATCTTTTCTTTCTACAAAATAATTGTCAACAGAAATAGTAACTGGTTTAATTCGGTTAATTCTAAGTTGAAGCCCTAATCTTTGTGCAAATGTAGTCTTTCCTGAAGAAGACGGTCCTGCAATTAAAATCATTTTAACCCTTCTATTTTTAGCAATTTCATCTGCTATATTCGCAATTTTTTTCTCATGTAAGGCTTCATCTAACATAATAATATCTTTGATATTTTCCTCTTTAACAGCCTTATTTAATTTATATACAGTATTCACATTTAAAATTTTATGAATATCATCATATTCATCTAATGCCCAAGACAATTTTTTAGTTTGAATTAATTTCGGTAATTGTCCTGGTTTACTAGAAGTAGGATATCTTACTAAAAATCCATCTTCATATTTGATAATTTCAAATATTTTTGCAATTCCCGTTCGGTTTGCTAAAGTGCCATAGCAATAATTATAGTAATCTTCACAATAATACATAAAAATTTCTTTGTTGTCTAGTAAATCTAACTGTAATCTTCCCTTTGAAGTATCATCTTTTTGATAAAATGCTTCTGCCTGTTCACGTGTCATAATAACTTGCTGAATTGGTAAATCTGCTCTTGCAATTTCATGCATTTCCTCATTCAATTTTTGAATTAATTCTTCGGTAATTTGTACATCTTCAATCTCACAAAACATAGAATTTGGCAATTGATAATTCACAATCATTTTTTTATTGGGAGATACTTTTTCTAAAGCTTTTCCCAAAATATAAATAATCGTTCTTCGATATATTTTGGTACCTTCTTTAGAAGAAATATCAATTAATTTGATTTCTCCCTCTTGTTTTATCAGATAGCCTAAATTGACATATTCATGATTAAAAATTGCACCTATCACAGGATATTCACTATTTCTAATCTCCTCCTTTAGTAACTCTTGTATTGTGATTGTATTTTCTATCTCCATTATTTTATCTTGGTATCGTATCTTCATAAATTTCCTCCTTACTTTGAGACAAAATAGACCTGCCCCTCTTGTCTCATTTTAACGTAAATTAATTCATAAGTCAATTGTTATAAATTTGATTTTTATGGATATACTTTTAATAAGAATAAATTGGGGAGGTTTGATGTATGGATTTAGAGAGAATGAATACCATTTTGAATAATGATTATAAATTTGACATTTATTATGATGAAAGACCTGTTTGGGTACAAGGTATTAATGAAAATGAGCAAATTGCTAAAATCGGTTTTGTTGATAACTTTGAGGAAAAGGATGTTTTTATCAAAGATTTATATGAGAGAAATTTATAAAAAGCAAATGATACAATTTAAAATTAGCTTGCATAAGCAGTGTTAAATTGTATCATTTCTTTTAAGTTTCTTTTTTTGTTTATGGACTTTTTCCTCAAACTATGATATAATCACAAAAAACAAAGTAAGGAGTGCTATTGAATATGGATTTGGCCGAAAATAAGGTATTAATCTTATATATATTAAATCTTATCGATGGAGAATTTAGACAAGATGGTTTATTTAAAATTATAACCTCTATTAATAACATCAATTACTTTTACTTTAAACAAGTATTAACAGATTTAATAGATTCCAATTTAGTAGGAACTTATACCAAAGAAGATGAACCTGTTGTTAAAATCACTTCTGAGGGAAAAAATGCTTATACTCTCACCAAAGATGTATTACCAGGAATCATGAAATTAAAAGCTGATAATATTTTTGCAAAAGAGTTTTCTATGATAGAAGAAGAAGCTTCTGTTATTGCAGAATTTATTCCCAAGAGTGAAAATGAATATATCATTAAATGTAAAATTGTTGAAACGAATGAAACTATATTTGAGGTAAAAACTTATGCTGGCTCTAGAGAGCGAGCTAAGCGTATTGTAGATAATTGGAGACAAAATGCTACTACCATTTATCCTCAAATTCTAAATTTACTGTTACAAGATAATCAAAAGGAAGAAAAACCAAACAAAGAAGAAGGTTAAATCGAGTAGAGGATAACACTTAATGTGTTTTTCCCCTCTCACACCACCACTCAAGCGGTTCACGGATAGTGTAAAATAAAGTGTGTAAGTTAAAGGTACCAAACTTATACACTTTACT
>CAOJZE010000078.1 GCA_948466095.1 uncultured Clostridium sp. | reverse complement strand
TAATATAGGTTGTTTCTGCTATTTCTGGTAAACCTAAATTAGCCGCAATTTTTTCTACCATTCCATCTGATGTCCACAAAATTAAGATACGGTGAGGCTTGTATTTTTTTAACGATTTGATGATCTCTGCTTTTTCTTCTTCTTCATAAAAAAGAGCATGTTTAACAGTAGCTACTTTGGTTGGTGCTTTTTTGGCTGATTCACCTGCTACTACTTCATTGTCTTTGATTAGTAACCCATCGTCTATGATAAAATGGGTGTCTTTTTCTCCTGCTACCATTTGTGCTCTGTAACTTTTTCCTGTCCCAGATGGTCCTACAAAGGCATATACTTTTATTTTGTTGGCAAATGGTAAGATTTCTTTTATATCTTTTAGCATTACGTTTTCTCCTTTTTGGTTTGTTTATTCACATTTTCTACGTTTTATAGTTTATAATATTTTTCTTCAAAAAACAAGCGAACATATTAAATTTTACTTAGCAAGATAACTTTTGGTGATTTTTTCCTCCGTACCTAAAGGTATTACTTATCTGTAAGCTCGCTTCATGCTCGCACAGTTAAGGGAATCCCCAAAATCATCCTCTCAAATTCTTTCTTCGTAGCTGACCGCAGGCCGCATCAATATCAGAACCTAATTCTCTCCTAATAGTAGCCACTATTCCGTGTTCATTCAAATAATCCCTAAATTTCATAATATTTTCATTGGAACTTTTATCAAATTTCCCATTTTCAATTTTATTAATCGGTATCAAATTCACATGGCATAACATACCTTTTAGCAATTTAACAAGTTGTTTGGCATCTTCCAAATTATCGTTGTTATCTTTGGCTAACGCATATTCAAAAGAAATTCTTCGATTGGTCTTTGCTATGTAATCTTTACAAGCTTGCAATAATTCTTCGATTGGATACATGTTATTGACTGGCATCATACTGCTTCTTTTTTGATTATTGGTTGCGTGCAAGGAAATGGATAAAGTGCATTGGATATTTTCTTCTGCTAATTGATATATTTTAGGAACCAATCCACTGGTTGAAATACTGATATGTCTTGCCCCTATGTTTAGCCCCTTTGAATGATTCATCAGTCGGATAGCATTGACTACATTTTTATAGTTGTCCAATGGTTCTCCTATCCCCATCAACACTACATTAGAAACTCTTTCTCCTGTATCTTGCTCCACTCGTATGATTTGCTCTACGATTTCCCCACTGCTTAAATTTCTGACAAAATTAATCCCTGTAGAAGCACAAAATTTGCATCCCATTTTACAGCCAATTTGAGAAGATACACAGATACTATTTCCATGATGATATTTCATTAAAACCGTTTCAATGGCATTGCCATCTAATACATCGAATAAGTATTTGATGGTTCCATCTTTAGATTCTTGCTTTTTTAAAATATTAAAATTGCACATAGTATAATTATTTTTTAATTTTTCTCTTAGTTCTAACGACAAATTTGTCATTTCATCAAATGCTTGTACTTTTTCGTCATATAACCATTGGAAGATTTGCTCTGCTCGAAATGGCTTTTCTCCTATTTCTTTTAACTCTTGTTTTAATTCTTCTAAATGATAATCTTTTATATTTTTCATTGTTCCTCTTTCTTTCACTCTATTTTTATTTCTTATTTTATATCACAAAATGGGCTTTTTTTCAATGCCACCTGATTTTTTGTCAGAACAACAGTAGCATGATTAAAATTTTTCACCCTTCATAGAAAAAGAAGACGACCACTGGTCGTCCCCTTTTAGCACCTTATTCATTTGCCAAACTCTTAAAGAAGCTCTTTGATAGCTTCTTCTCTTGAGCCAGGATGTAACAGTATCGGTGGAACATCAAATACTGTTTTCGCACCAGACTCTCCTTTCATTTTCATTCTGTAAGCTGCTCTCGCATAGGCTACAAGAACTGCTCCTGTAAATTCTGGATTTGAATCAAGGTCCAACTTGAATTCCATCGCCTGCTTGATACCGTCGCTTGTTTCTCCTGTGCATACAACGAAACCGCCATGTGGTAATCCACTGTAATTTGCCTTCAATTCCTCCTCTGTGATGAAATGGACGGTTGTATGATAGGGTGCAAAATAATTCGGCATCTCAACGATTTCTTTTCGAATCTTTTCCTGATCTGCTCCTTCCTCTGCCACCACATAGCATACTCTCGTATGTTTCTCACCATCTGATAAATCTGGATTTTCTCCTTTTCTTACTCTTTCCACTGTCTCTGAAATTGGAATGGTATACTGCCTTGCATCCTTTACTCCGCTTATCCTGCGAATGGCATCAGAATGTCCCTGACTGACACCTTCCCCCCAAAACGAATAGGCTTTTGTTCCAGAAAGAATCGATTCCATATAAAGTCGGTTCGTAGAAAACATTCCTGGATCCCATCCTACGGAGATGATCGAAATGTTTCCACCTTTCTTCGCTTTCTCATCAACAGCTGCCAGATACTCTGGTATCTTTTTGTGCGTATCGAAGCTGTCAATTGTAGAGAAAAGTCTTGCAAATGTTGGCACCTGCTCTGGTAAATCTGTTGCTGAGCCTCCTGCCATAATCATTACATCCACTTCATCTACATATTTGATGGCATCCTCGATTGATACCACCTTCGTAGATGTCTGCTTTGCTATTTCTTCCGGACTTCTCCTGGTAAAAATAGCTACAAGCTCCATGTCTTTGCTGTTTGCAATTGCTTTCTCGACACCTTTTCCAAGATTACCGTATCCACAAATTGCAATTTTGATTACTTCGTTGCTCTTCCTTACTTCAATCATAACTCTTACCTCCTTTTGTGCAAAAAAATGCACAGATGCTATACAATGTTTCTTAAAAAGTATAGCACATTATGTAGATTTATTCAAGTATTTGTTCTCCTTTTATCCTAAAAATAATCTATCATCTGTTTTTATCTTTTTCCTATTTCTCTTGGAATGATTATTTTACTACTTGACTGTGGTCTATTTGGTTTTATTAAATCGTCTAATCGTTTCATCATTTGATAGTCTTTTCCATAAATAAGCATGAAAAGATTTTTTCTAATTTTATCATATACAGTTTCCTTCTTAATAACAAGACTTGTTTCCTTTAGATTAGACATCAACTTTCTCCTTACATATGAAATTTCCTAACAATTTCTTCCTTTACATCTCTAGCGCATAATATCAAGCAAAGCACAAAATTCAAGACGGAAATCCCACTCGCAACCATACTCAAAGTCTTATCTTGCACCATATGCTCTGTCACAAAAATAACAGGTAACATACTAAAAAACACAATCATTAATTGATACATGGCATATTTAATATATCTCTTAAAACTAACAATTGTCAATACCAGCATTGTCACATTGGCAATCATAATCATAATGGGAATCGCTATATTGATAGACCATCCCTTCCTTCCCAATTTGTAGTCAATATAAAACGTTAGTAGCGAAAGTGCTATGATTTGTAATAACACATGTCCTGCTATATTAATATTTTTCTTAATCGAATACATAACAACAACCCAGCTATATAAAATTCCTGCATTTACCAAAGCTGCCCATGGCGTATTGGGTGTCGTTAATTTATTGAGCCCCACAAAAATAAGCGCTATTCCTATTGATACACTAATTAATATCTTTATGATTTTATCACTTTTCTTTGCTTTTATTTTCTCCGGATATATCATCTAAAACACCATTACTTTCTATTTCTATTTTGATTCCTTTTTCTATTAGAAATTCATAAAATCTTTTTTCTATATGGTTATCTTGCAAAATCGAGGTAAAAGTA
Organism: uncultured Clostridium sp.; assembly: GCA_948466095.1. Taxonomy (GTDB): domain Bacteria; phylum Bacillota; class Clostridia; order TANB77; family CAG-508; genus CAG-269. Next base: position 5,054 of record CAOJZE010000078.1, on the reverse strand, counting down.
AAAACCATTTTGTTTTCAAATGTACAACTGGAACACTTTATTTTTTCCACTGGTTCTGGTGCAATTAGCATCAAAAAGTAATCGATATAATCTTTATACTTTCCGATAATACCAATTCTTCCTATGTTAGAAAAAGTAGTTGTCGTATATTTTCTAATTTCAATATAACTTAATCGAACCAATGCTTTTTTGACTAACAAAGGAACTAGTCGAATCAATGGATTGTTTCCTATCTTTACATTGGTTGACATGGTTTTTACAATCTCTTCCTCTGTCAATCTTTTACTAAAATCTTTTTTTAGAAAATATAAAATATTTTCAAAGGTATCTACATTATCTTTTTTCATTTCGCCTTCTACGGTAATGTAAGAAAAGAAATTCGACATCGTTTTAGAAGGAAAATATCTTTTCAAATTCACAGGAATGCATATTTTAATCGGTCTTTTTCCTTTTGCCTTTTTATAATTTTCCTCATAAATACAATACATTAAAACAGCTGTTAAATATTGCGTAATGGTTGCCCCTTGTTTTTTACTTTCTTGCTTTAATGCCTCTAAATCCATAATTTGATGAATGGCACTAATGGCTCCTAATTTTATTTTTTTCCCTTTTAACACATACGCTTTTTTACCAGAAGCATTTGATTTCGCCTTTTTATCATAATTTTTCATGTAGCTATCTTCTGTATCATAATCCTCAATCTTTCTAATCCTTCTCTCTTCTTCATTTAGTACCTCTGGATGGAGCAATTCTAGATACGTATAAATAATCTCCTTAAAAAAAATTGTCCCACTATTTCCATCTGTCAAAGAGTGAAAAATGTCAATATTGACTTTATTTTTAAAATAAGTAACCTTAAACAAATAATTATGATTACGCTTACTATCCATATATTGACAAGGATAATCTTGCTCCTCCTCAATAATAGGATCCTTCGTATTATACTCCAAATAATACCAAAAAAATCCTAACTTCATCCTAACCTTAAAAGACTTATATTTCTCTAACGTTTGCTTCACTGCTTCCTCCAGTATCTTTGGATTTACACTTTCCTTCAGAACAGCTGACAAGCGAAATACAGTACTATATCTCTTCCCTGTAGACATCGGAAAAATCTTTGCTGAATTATCCAATCTTCTCCAATACAATTTATTACTCTTTTTATCTCTCATTTCAATTCCTTTCTTATGGGGGCGTTTGGGATATGTCAACCCTTATCTTTTTTATCAGCTTATACTTGTCCCAAAAGCACTCCGCAAGCAATTCAAAATTTGCTGATACCCCTGTTGTATCAGTTCTTCACTACTATTTTTTTCTATCATCCATATATGACTGGCTTGCTCGTATTCTTTGATTTCAATTGGGACTCCCACTTTTTCTGCTTTTTCTTTTAGTACATGAACGTCTGGATTTAAAATATCATAGGTTCCTGTTAATATCGTTATATTTTTTAATTTTGATAAATCGCCTTCTATGGGATTGACCAAATAACTGTTGATGCCATCTTCCCCTGCATAGGCAAGCCCTGCTAATTTTAAAGTTTCTTTGTTTAGCTGTTTATCATTTTCTTCCATTTCGTCAATCGCTGGATTAGTTAGTCTAACATCTAACCAAGGTGAAATTAAAATAGTTTTCGCTGGCATTGTTAAATTGTCTTCTCCTATTCTTTCCTCTAATGCTAATCCCAATCCTGCTCCTGCTGAATCCCCCATTAAAACAAAATGATTGGTATCAATTCTGTCTATGATTTCTTTATATAAGGGAACTACCATATGAAATACGTCTTTATAGTTGTATTTGGGTGTTAATGGATAGTCTGGGAAAATAATGGTTGCTCCTGTATCATTTACGATTTGCTCCACAAATTTCCAATGTTGTTCTGTTGCTTCTGCTACATACGAGCCTCCATGAAAGTATAATATTTTGAGGTCAGATTTTTCTCTGTTTTTTGGTGTTACGATGAATATGTTTCTTCCCATAAATTGTTCCGTATTTAATTGACAGGTTTCCTTTACTTTTTTTGGTACTTTAGTTTGTATGTCGATTATTAAGTAATAAGCAATTACCAATAATAGAATTACTATTAAAATGAGTATGATTCCGTAAAATTATTTTTGTTGTTTTCAGCTTCATTTTATTCCTTTCTTATTCGCTTGTTTTTTGCCATTTTATCATAGTTTTTATGAAAAAAAAAGATTAATTGATAGAAATCACATATTTTTTTCTTTTGCTTTTTCTTAGTTTTATTGATATACTATTAACATACTATATTGAAAGGAGAATTTATATGTCAACACCACATAACGAAGCAAAATTAGGTGATATTGCCAAAACAGTAATTATGCCGGGTGACCCGCTACGTGCTAAATATATCGCAGAAAATTTTTTAGAAAATGCTAGATTAGTCAATCAAGTAAGAGGAATGTATGCTTACACTGGAACTTATCAAGGAAAAGAGTTAACCATTATGGCTCATGGAATGGGCATGCCAAGTATGGGAATTTATAGTTATGAACTATACCAATTTTATGAGGTAGAAAATATTATTCGAATTGGTTCTTGTGGAGCTCATAAACCAGAGCTAAAATTATTTGACATTGTATTATCTAATAAAGTTTATTGCGAAGGAAATTATGCTTTAACTTTTAATAACGATGACTGTCATTTAATAGAAGCCAATCAAGAACTGAATCAAATTATCCAAGAAACAGCTAACCATAAGAATTTCAATATATACTGTGGGAATACCCTTTGTTTAGATGTTTTTGACCCTTACATGCCAGATAAAAAAACTTTTATGAATCGTTTGCCAAAAGACTTAGATTTTTATGCAGGAGAAATGGAAGCTTTTGCTTTACTTTATAATGCTCATTTCTTTCATAAAAAGGCAAGTTGTTTGATGACTGTTGTAGATTCTGAGTTTATAACAGATATTGCTACCACTGAACAGAGAGAAACTGGTTTAAATCATATGATTGAATTAGCTTTAGATTCTGCTATTAAAATTTAATTTTTAAATAATTTCGCATTTAAAACGATTTAACATTTAATGCTAAGAACTGAAGGTGTTATCTATTATTTTTGCAACACCGCGTAAGCGACCAAACGAGCAAAGCGAGTGCGATTGGAGCAACCTACTATTTTTAACAATTTGAAGGTTGCGACACACAAGGTGTAAAAAAATAATAGATAACACCTTCAGTTCTTAGCATTGTTTAATAATAACATTATTTGAAACAAAAAGCTGGTAATCTTCGTTTTGAAAATTACCAGTTTTTGATATAACTTACTTATTTTTTTATGGACAAAATTTTATATTTCATAATACCAGCAGGCGCATTCACTTCTACCACTTGATTTTTCTTAGCACCTAATAAAGCACTTCCCACAGGTGATTCATTGGAAATTTTATTTTCTGCTAAATTAACCTCTGTTGACCCTACTATTGTGTATTCCACTTTTTCATCAAATTCCATATCTAATACTTTGACAATATTTCCAACTTGAATGGTTTCTGTATCAATATCTTTTTCATCAATTATTTTGGCATGTCTTATTTTATTTTCTAACTCTGCAATTTTTACTTCATTTTCGGCTTGTGCTGTTTTTGCTTCATCATATTCTGAGTTTTCTGATAAGTCTCCAAATCCTAAAGCCACTTTTATTCTATCAGCAATTTCTGCTCTTTTTTCTGTTCTTAAATAATTTAATTCTTTTTCTAAGTTGTCATATCCCTCTTGTGTTAATATTACTTCTTTTTCCTCCATCGTAATTCTCCTCTCGTATTTATGGTTTAAATTAAAGTTCTTTACTATATTACGGCAGAAAACGTATTTTGTCAAGTATCTTTCAAAATATTTTTATTTTACTTTTTTTTTTTTATGTGTTATAATTTTATTACATTCTGGTAGAAAAAAGTTTTTACTTTTCTACTGTTTCACTGTTTTTTCTTTTAAAAGGAGGTTGATAGCGTTGATTTTACAAGGGTCAAAAGACACAAAAAAATCATCAGGTTTCTATTCTGGAAAGAACTTAACACCATCCAAAAAAACAGTTTTTTATGACAGAACAAAACCTGACGACTCATCACTAACGGAACATCTGAAAAATTGTAAGAGGAAAAGTAAAAACAAACTTATTTAAGGAAAATGGGCAGAGTAACTATTACTCTACCCATTCTTTCTTTGCATAAAACAAATTATGGTATTTCTTTCATAATTAAGTTTTTAGAACCTTTCATATAATCCATACCTGAAAAAACAGTTGCAAAAGTTTGGATAAGCATCATACTTGTTGCAATAAGATTAAATACAAATTCTAGACTTGTTAAATTTCCTGCAAAACATTCTCCAAAGCCATGTATATCCACAAAAGCTAAAGTAATCGCCATCATTTGAGTTACCGTTTTCAATTTACCCCAATTGGAAGCAGCAATCACTTTGCCACCTTTCTCAACAGCAACTAATCGATAACCAGATACTAAAAATTCTCTCGCTAATACAATAATTGGTATCCAAGCTGGTAGTTTATCCATTTCTACTAACATCATCATAGCTGCTAACACTAAAATTTTATCAGCTAATGGGTCTAAAAACTTTCCAAAAGTTGTAATCTGATTATTTTTTCTTGCTAGATAGCCATCTAATTTATCAGTTAAAGACGCTAGTATAAAGATGCCATCTATGAGCCAATATTCAATTGGCACTCTTAAAAATTCTCCTTTTATTCCTAAAAAGGGAATCATTACCATGATAGGCACTAATATCATTCTAAATATGGTCAGCTTATTTGGTAAATTCATATTGTATCCTTTCTATTTTAACATTTCGATTGCTTTTTGTAATTGGGTATCATCTTTTTCCTCTACTAATAAAACATTTTTAACCGTACTTGGTAATTCAACTTTTTCATCTGGCTCAATTCCTATTTTATTGATTTCCGTTTTATTTGGTGTTAAATACTTTTCAGAGGTTATTTTTAGCCCACTTCCGTCTGGCAAAGTTAATACTTGTTGAATCACACCTTTTCCATATGTCTTGGTACCACAAATTTTT
>CAOJZE010000077.1 GCA_948466095.1 uncultured Clostridium sp. | reverse complement strand
GCTGCTAAGTTAGTGAGAAATTTGGAGGTATTCGCTAAAGGGCGGATTTAGTGAACCTATGATAGCAATAAAACTAATAATATAGGGTTTTGGCAATTTTGTCAAAATCCTTTTATTAAATAAATGATTAATTTTAGATGCCTAATTATTCACCGAATATTATATACATGAAATAATTGAAAATACAAAAATTTATTGGAATTTTCAAAGGAGTTTTATATAGAAAAGATATTCTATTAACTGTTGAAAGTATTTTTTCGCAGATGGTAATAACTTATAGAGAGGTATAAATTTGATACAACAAGAAATACAATATGTGTTTTTGGTGGGAGCAAAATCACTAGGCACATATGGAGGGTATGAAACTTTCGTAAATAAACTCACAGAATACCATCAAAACAACAAAAAAATTAAATATTATGTAGCATGTAAAGCCAATGGAAGTGGCTGCATGAATCCATATGAAATAGATAATATAAAGATTATAAATGACCATGAGTTTTTATACCACAATGCTCATTGCTTTCGTATAAAAATACCAAAAAATCTAGGTGCAGCTCAAGCGATTTATTATGATGTAGCTGCCCTAAATGAATGTTATAGAATTATAAAGCAAAAGAAAATAAAACATCCTATCGTTTATATCATGGCTTGTAGGATAGGTCCATTTATGAAGGGATTTTACAAGAAAATACATAAGATAGGAGGAAAAATATATCTTAATCCTGATGGACACGAATGGAAAAGAGCTTGTTGGAATCCTCCTATCAGAAAATACTGGAAAATGTCAGAACAATTAATGGTTAAATACTGTGATTTAGTAATTTGTGATAGTTTGAATATTGAAAAATATATACATAAGCAGTATGACGGAAAAGGAATTAACAAAACGAATCCAAAATCGACCTTTATTGCTTATGGTGCAGAAACTAGAGAAAGTAAATTAGCTGATGATGAACCGCAACTTCTTGAATGGTATAAAAGCAACGGATTAAAACCAAAAAGTTATTATCTTGTTGTAGGGCGATTTGTGCCAGAAAACAATTATGAAATAATGATTCGCGAATTTATGAAAAGTTATAGTGAGAAAGATTTGGTAATCATCACAAATATAAATAATAAGTTTCTAAATAACTTGGAAAAAAAATTATGTTTTATGTCAGATAAGAGGATTAAATTTGTTGGAACTGTGTATGACCAAGAACTTTTAATGAAGATTCGAGAAAATGCTTATGGTTACCTTCATGGACATGAAGTTGGAGGCACAAACCCATCATTGTTAGAAGCACTTGGAAGCACTAGCTTAAACCTTCTGTTAAATGTTAGCTTTAATAGAGAAGTCGCTGAAAATACAGCATTATATTGGGATAAAAAGAATGGTAGCCTTGCAGAATTGATAGAGAAAGCGGATAAAATGAGTGCTGATACAATTAGAGAATATGGACAACAAGCAAAACAAAGAATTTGTAATATTTATAGTTGGAAGTATATTTGCAATAAATATGAAGAAACATTTTGTGGGACATCAATTTGAAAGTAGTTAGGTAAAATGGAGTTTAATAAAAAAAATATAATAATTTTAGATGAGAACAGCTTATATGAATATCAAAAAGAATTGTTAAATATTGCGAAAGATGTTATTTCAGTTTTTGACAAAAATAACATAGAATATTCACTTTCAGGTGGAAGTATTTTAGGAGCTGTCCGACATAAAGGTTTTATCCCATGGGATGATGACATTGATTTAAATCTTACCAGAGAAGGATATCAAAAACTACTTAATATTTTTGATTCACAGTTGTCTGAAAAATATTATATTCAGACACCCAAAACACATCCTGAATGGGGACTATTAGTTACCCAAATTAGAAAAAAAGGGACGATAGCCAGAAGAAAATATGATTGGAATGCAAAAGAATGTGGTATTTCCATAGATTTATATATCATTGAAAATGTGTTTGATAATCCATTCGCACGGTTTGTTCAGAAAACATGTAGTGTAATATTTACGTTCGCAGTCTCATCTATACGATTTTGTAATAATAAAAATCTACCATCAGAATTAATAGCGCTTGAAGGCAGAAAAATTAACTATCCATTTACCAAGTTAGTAATGGGACATATTTTAAAAGTTATTCCTTTAAAAAAATGGATGGAATGGTGCGATTTTTGGAATTCCGCTTGTTCTAATAATCAGTCAAGACTAGTTGCCATACCAACAGGACGTAAACACTTTTCAGGTGAAGTTTATGAGCGTTCTAAGATGACAAAATTTAAAAAAGTAAAATTTGAATCAGAAGAATTCAATGTACCAGTGTGGGCAGAGGGATATTTGGAAAGGTTTTATGGTGATTATATGAAACTTCCCCCTATTGAAAATAGAGAGAAACATTTGTTTTTAGAATTGAAATTTTAATGGGAGGTTAACTATGGTTGTTGCATTACTTACGGCTGCAGGAGTAGGAACACGAATGGGACAGGATATCCCCAAACAATTTATGCATGTAGAAAATAAGCCAATTATTATTCATACAATGGAAGCCTTTCAAAGGCATCCCAACGTTGATGCAATTATGGTAGTTATATTACCTGCATGGATAGAAGTTCTAAAAGCATATGCAAACCAATTTAATATTACAAAGTTAAAATGGGTTGTTTCAGGAGGAAAAACAGGTCAAGAATCAATTTATAATGGAATCTTGTAATTAAAAGAAGAATTGTCAGGAGATGATATTGTAATGGTACATGATGGTAATCGATGTATGGTGTCAGACGAGATCATTTCTAATAGTATTGCTGCTTTTAATATGTATGGTTCAGCAGTTGCATCAGTCCCATGTGTTGAGGCTGTATTTAGAAGTTCTGATAATGGTTTATCTTCTACAATTTCCATTCCTAGAGAACAATTATATAGAACACAAACACCTCATACATACACTTTAGAAAAACTTTTATGGGCACATAATGAAGCAAAACAAAGAGGAATTACAAATACAGCAGCATCTTGTGTGTTAATGCAAGAATTAGGTGAAACTGTTTATTTTTCAAAGGGTTCTGAAGAAAATCTAAAGATAACAACGGTTGATGATATGATGATTTTTAAAGCATTATTACATACAAAAAAGGATAGCTGGTTGAAATGATATATTCAGAACAATATTGGAATGATGTGAAGAAAACTGCTGAAAATATTCCTTGTTTGGAAAAATTAAATGGCAGTAGTATTTTAATTACAGGTGCTACAGGAATGATAGGCTCTGCGGTGACTGATATTTTGCTTTATCAAAATAGGGAAAAACAAGCAGGTATTTTGTTATATCTAGCAGGACGCAATAAACAATATATGGCAGAGAGATTCTCTGGAATCGAAATTAATAAAGACTATATTTTTGTTGAGTATGATGCGACAAAAAATATACGCTTAGAAATTAAAGCCGATTATATAATTCATGGAGCAAGTAATGCGAATCCTGCACTTTACACAAAGGAACCAGTAGAAACCATACTGGGAAATATTATAGGGTTAAACACTTTGTTTGATTTGGCAGTGAAAGAAAAAGCCAAACGCTTATTATATATATCTTCTAGTGAAGTCTATGGAAATAAAACTAATGCAAAGCCATATGAAGAAGATGATTATGGGTTTGTGGATATATTAAATCCTCGTGCTTGTTATCCAAATGCTAAACGTGCGTCTGAAAATTTATGTGTAGCATATGCTGCGGAATATGGTATTGAAACGGTAATCGTAAGACCAGGTCATATATATGGACCAACCATAACGCAAAATGATAGTAGAGCTTCTGCTCAATTCACATGGAATGTACTGGATGGTCATGACATTGTTATGAAGAGTTCTGGTATGCAGATAAGATCGTATTGTTATGTACTAGACTGTGCTTCTGCTATTCTGACTGTCCTAGGAAAAGGAAAAAGTGGCAATGCATATAATATTTCAAACCGAGACTCTGTGGTGTCAATTCGAATGTTCGCTGAGACCTTGGCAAGGTATACAGAGAAGAAAATAATTTTTGAAAATCCTACGAGTGTGGAAAAGGCAGGATATAATTTGATGTCTAATTCATCTCTAAATGCAGAAAAACTAGAGGCATTAGGATGGAAAGCTCTATTTGATTTGCAAGAAGGGGTTAAGCACACGATAGATTGTTTACGGAGATGATGTTATGCAGACAAGACCATCTGTGTTGATTATGATGGCTACTTATAATGGAGAAAATTATTTAAAGGAACAAATTGAAAGCATTCAACACCAGACTTATCAAAACTGGAATTTGATTATTCAAGATGATGGTTCAAAGGATGCTACATTGAAAATTATTGATGATTATTGTGCTAAAGATTCTAGAATTACAAAAGCAATTAATTTAGGTTTATATCATGGTGCATATAATAATTTTCATTTGTTAGCTAATAAATGTAAATCTATGGATTTATATGATTTCTATATGTTTAGCGATCAAGATGATGTTTGGGATGATGATAAAATAGAAAAAATTTTATACCGCATATCAGATGAGCAGAAAAATAAACCTATCTTCTACTATGCCAATATGCGTTTGATAGATGGAAACGGAAATATATTAAATGGCAATATGAATAAACTATTGGGGATACAATATATTAATAAAATTAGCACCTTTTTTTCGCATAATGTTTTTGGATGTAACTGTCTTATGAATAGAGCTGCTTTTTTATCTGTCCCTATAATTGATGTGACAGATGAAAGAGTAAATATTTTAGCACATGATAATTTGTACGCAAAATTTTCAGCTCTTTTGGGCACAGTGATTTATGATGATGATTGTATTATGTCATACCGAAGGCATGGTTTAAATGTAACAAGCAAATATGATTATAAATTTAATATATATAAAATACTATATAGAATATTTAAAGTAAATGATTTAGCTAAAGATCATGCCTTAACATATAATCAATCACTTATTACAATTGAATTAATGCATAAGTTATGCGAATTTGATAATAAAAATGAAATTTTAATTGATATTAAATCTACAATATACTCTGGAGGAATAAGAGCACTTATATATTTAAAAAGAAACCATGTAACATGGGGAAAAACTATAAAAGGTATTAGTCGAAAACTAATTTTACTTACAGGAATATATAAAAAATATTTATTGACAATCTAATGGGTTATGAAGAAAAAAGTATGGGGCATAGAAAACATATTCATAACCAATATGGTCATTTGTATGAGGATATACTATGAAAAAAATGCTGTATTTGATGAATGTGGATTGGAATTGGATAAAACAAAGACCACATTTCTTGGCTGAAAAGCTTAAAGAAAATTTTGATATTATTGTAGTTAATCAAAAAAGATATTCTCGTAAAAATCTTCAACAACGAAAATTTGATGGAAAATTATTAGAAATCAATACAATACCAAGAATTGATAGATATCGAGGTTTTAAAAAAATTAATATAGAAATTAAAAAAAACTTTATTAGAAAGACTATCAGGCAGGAGCAACCTGAATATATATATATCACTATGCCAGAACAGATAAATTGGATACCTTCAAATTATGAAGGTAAAATAATCTATGATTGTATGGATGATCACTATGGTCTTACACGAAATAAATATAAAAAAATTCAAATTTTAGAAGATGAAGAAAAATTGCTCAGAAAAGCAGATTATATTTTTATTTCTAGTGAATATTTGTATTCGATTATTAAAAAAAGATATGGAAATTATACTCAGGATAAAAGCACCATAGTTCTGAATGGATTTGATGGTACAATTCTGTCAACAAAAAGGAAAGTAACATATAATAGCAAGTTTGTCATTGCTTATTTTGGTACAATATCTGATTGGTTTGATTTTGATTTAATATTGAAAAGTTTAGATAATAATTCTTATTTAGAATATTGGCTTATTGGACCATTACATAGAAATATTGTAGTTCCAAGCCATAAAAGGTTAAAACATCTTGGAATGGTTGAACATGACCAATTATTTGAGATAACCAAACATGCAGATGCGTTTATTATGCCATTTATTTTAGATGATTCTATAAGAGCTGTTGACCCAGTAAAATTATATGAATATATAAATTTTGATAAAATTATAATTTGTATTGATTATCCAGAGGTTAGAAGATTCGCTAATTTTGTTGATTTTTATATAAATTTTGAAGAATTAGATTTAATAATAAAAAAATACTCAAAGAATAAGACAATAAAATATAGCAAAGAACAACGAGAAAGATTTCTTCAAAATAATTCATGGAGCAATCGGAAGGACATAATCGTAAAAACGATTGGTGGTGATAAATAGTGTTTAAAGTAAGAAAAGTAAGTTCAATAATAAAGTTCCTACTTATATTTATGACCTTGTTATCTCTTCGTATAGACTTGTTCTTTACTTCTAATGAAAATGCGCATTTAAATCTTTTAAGATATATGATTATATTTATGGGTATGATATCAACTATTATCGCACTTGTATTTGAAAAAAAGATTAAAAATGTGTGTATTTATCATTTTGCAATCAGATATATTTCCATAACATTAATAATTGTTTTATTTTTTATTATTTATACTAAACAATTATATGGATATAGTTTGTACCAAACATTTTCTTTAGCAACGGCTTATTTGTACCATCCAGCTGCAATAGGAATTATATATATTTTAAATCATGAAAAAAAACCAGGAACGTTCTTAAATACAATTTTGAAAATATCCTTCTTTTTTATATGTATTAAGTTCTTAGCCTGGTTGACATATAACTTTTTTCCCTTTCATTTATTTGAGAATTTCGCAATAGAATATTCTAATTGGACAAGAAACGGGCTACAAAGAGTAAATGGTGGAAGTCTTTTCGGAATCATATATATACTTGCGAATGCGAAAGCAATGATGGCAAAAGAAACTGTAAAACCAATAATTAAAACAGACAGGAAATATTATTGGATAATCAGTTTTCTATTTATTTATAATTGTATAGTTATTCAATCGAGATATATGGGCATTGTTTTACTGATAACTTCTACTATAACTTATTATGCGACCAGGAAAAAAAATATTTCTAAATTAATGATGATAGTTCTTATTGGAATAGGTGCTTGTTTATTACTAATTATAGGTATATTGCCAGATTTATATAATTCGTTTTCTTTATCAGGAAAATATGGTTCTTCTACATTAGCTAGGATAGATGGATTACAACATTTCTATGAGCTTTTCAAAACTATGGGAAAAGGAATTGGATTGGGTTTTGTTGCAAATGGGTATGGAACAGAATATCTTTTTTATCGTACTTCTTGGTTGAATTATTATATCAGTGATCTTGGAATAATAGGAAGCTTTTTTAGATTTGGTTTATGTACATTTTTATTGTATGCTTATCTATTTATAAAGATGATAAGGACAACAATACTTTGTAAAAGAAAACAGAGCTATTTGTACCCGATTATCTTAACAACATCAATTTATGCGATTTTAACATGTCTAGCTTCAGAACTATATGATTCTTCTTGTGCATTTGCAATGCCTTTTTATGTTGCAATTACTAGTTATATTAGCGGAAAATGCAAAATTGACAAAACTATTTCTAAAAATAAAACAAATATTAGGAAGATAAAATAATTATGAAAGAGCGTTGTTGTTGCTTAATATTAAATTATAATGATTCAGATAACGTACAACGAATGTTAAATAAAATCTATTCATATGATTCTTTTGATAAAATTTTAGTGGTTGATAATTGTTCTACTGATGATTCATATGAAAAACTACAAAAATATGTCAATCAAAAAATTATTGTAATAAAAACAGAATACAATGGTGGATATGGATTTGGAAATAATTTTGGTATTAAATATGCCCAAAATAAGCTCCAATGTAAATATGTACTTCTCACTAATCCAGATGTATATTATGATGAAAATTTAGTTGCATCATTTCTTAATATCATCACCATTGAAGGCGTTGCTATAGTAAGTGCTATTCAACATGATATTAATGATTATCCTATAAAAGATTTAGCATGGAGAATTCCTACACCTATTGAATATGCTTTATTACATACAAAAATTGGAAATAAATTTTTTGATATAAGATATAAAAATGTCTTAGAAATTGAAGGTGTCGCAGAAGTTGATTGTGTACCAGGTGCTATGTTAATGCTTGACACTAAAAAGTTTTTAGAGGTCGGAGGATATGATGAAAATATGTTTCTTTATTGTGAAGAAGAGACTATTGCTTTTAAGTTAAAGATAAAAGGATATAAAACTCTTTTAATTTGTAATCAATATTATCGTCATGAACATTCTGTCAGCATAAATAAATCTATAACAAGCAAATTAAAACAGATGAAGTTAATATTTAATAACCGAATTTATTTTATGAAAACATATTTACAAGCATCTTGCATTGAAATAGCATTTGCAAAATTTATACACTTATGGAGATTATATAAGATAAAATATGAATTAAAAAAATAAGGGAGTATTTAATGTGTTAAAAAAAAATCGAATGAGTATAAATGCAGTGTTAAATGCAATTAAAGCTTGTCTATCTATATTTTTCCCACTTATTACTTATCCCTATGCACTTAGAATTCTAGGAAAAGAAGGTATCGGAAAAGTTTCTTATGGTCAATCGGTTATTAGCTATTTTGCCATGCTTGCTATGTTAGGAGTATCAATTTATGGCGTTAGAGAAGGTACAAAACTAAAGAACAATAATGAAAACTTCACTAATTTTATTAATGAAGTTTATACAATTAATATACTTAGTACTAGTGTTGCATATATTTTTTTATTTGTAATATTATTCACTGTTGACAGATTTATTAATTATCGCTATCTAATAATCTTACAAAGTGTGTCTATTATTTTG
>CAOJZE010000076.1 GCA_948466095.1 uncultured Clostridium sp. | reverse complement strand
GCAGTCCGTAGAGCTTATCGAAGTATTGGGAAAAGATATCAGCAATCTATGCAGCCACTGCGTAACAATCGGAAGCAGACAAAATGGAAACTTTTTCTGTAAGACCTGTGGGTATCAAAGCGAAGAAAAAGAAAATACTGCAAAAAATGTATTAAAACGCGGGATAGAAGGTAAGATTGTTATTTGATTAACAATTAGCAAAACCAATCATAAGAACAGCGATTCAGATAAATTTCAGTGATAAACTGAGATTTTACCGAAAGGACTGGGTTGCAGGTTCCTGATATAAAAACACCATACGGCATTAGAAGGCAGAAAGGCAAGAGACCTCTGCGCATTGGGTATGCCAAGACCTTGGGAACACAGGCAGCTGTGATGTACCAAGGAGCGAAGCGGGAATGTTCCCGCATCATTCATTCCAAAGAATGTCCAATATGCCTTATTTATTCTAGCAATGAGCCGGGCAGGTATAAAATTGCAGGAAGCAGATGGGAAGCTTGCTTACCAGCTGCTGGATGAAATTTTATAGCTATGTGGCGAATGCCACATAGTGAGAAAAATCGTAGATTTTTCGAACCTGCCTGGCGGACGAAAGCATTTTATTTAAATTATTTAGAGAAGGTGGAGAAAAAAACATGAGAAAAACCCAAAAAACCCAAATTGAAAATTTCCTCCATCTACTTAGCCGTGCCCACGAAGAAATAAAAAAAGCAATTGCATCTAATAAAAAAGACACTGCTCTAGACCTCCTAAGCCAGTGCCAAGACGGCGCCATCCAAATCGGCGAGACGATAGAAAATCTAGAAGGCGAAAACTTCACAACGATTCCATTACTAGAAAACTACTGTGAAGTGCTCTATCAAATCTACGAGAACATATGTTCTAATCAGAGCATCAATCCAAATAAATCCTACAAAGCCCTTCAAAAATCTCTAAATCCAATCAAAAACAGTGTGAAAAACGAGATTAAAGTACAGATAGAAGCAGTCTTTCTGCCTTACAAAGCCTCTATGTGGGATTCCCTTGAGAGCATCTGGCAAGCCGCCGACGAAGACCCCGACTGCGATGCCTATGTTATCCCAATCCCCTACTATGACAAAAATCCAGATGGAAGCTTTAAAGAGATGCACTATGAAGGTGACCTCTATCCAGACTATGTGCCAATTACCGATTACCAGGCATACGATTTTCAAGAACGCTGCCCTGATATGATTTTTATACATAATCCTTATGATGAATGTAACTATGTAACAAGTGTGCATCCATTTTTTTATTCTAAGAATTTGAAGCAATTTACGGAGAAGCTGGTGTATGTGCCCTATTTTGTTCTCGATGAAATTGACCCAGAGAATCAAAGTGCAATAGAAGGAATGAAACACTTCTGCACTGTTCCAGGTGTGATTTATGCAGATAAAGTGATTGTGCAATCCGAGGATATGCGGCAAATCTATGTTAATGTTTTAACAGAATATGCAAAAGGAAGTCAGGCAAATAGGAAATATTGGGAAGATAAAATATTGGGGCTTGGCTCGCCTAAGATAGATAAAGTCCTTAGCACAAGAAAAGAAGATATAGAGATTCCAGAGGAGTGGAGAAGGGTTATTGAGAAGGCGGATGGAAGCTTTAAGAAGGTTATTTTCTATAATACAAGTGTGACTGCGTTTTTGGAGCATGAAGAACAGTATCTTAAAAAGATGGAAGATGTGTTCAAGGTGTTCAAGGAAGCAAAAGAAGAAATTGCACTACTATGGCGCCCACATCCACTGATGAAGGCAACGATTGAGAGTATGAGACCTATATTGTGGAAAAAATATCAGGCATTGATGAAACAATATAAAGAAGAAGGATGGGGAATTTATGATGAATCAGCGGAGATTAATAGAGCAATAAGACTCTCAGACGCTTATTATGGAGATTGGAGTAGTGTAGTGCGGTTATGTCAGAAAGTAAAGATGCCAGTTATGATACAAAGTATGAGATGTGGTGGTATTAATTGGAATGGTTTATTTTGTACATATAGGATGGTAGAAAATCAAGGTAAAGTATGGATAGTTACAGCATTATTTAATAGTCTGTTTTTGCTAAATCCTGAAAATGGAGAAATAGAATGGAAAGGAAAAATTCCTAAAGAAAAAGAAGACGTAGATAATTTGTTTAGAGATTATCTTATAATAGATAATAAGATATATTTTGCTCCAACAAATGCAGAAAATATAATTATTTATGATATTAAGACAAAAAAATATGAAACATTTGAATTAGACGTTAGGAAATATACAAAAAATGAGAATTATGCAAGTGCAATAAGTTATGGAAAGGATATTGTATTTATTGGAGTTGGAAGAACAAATGCTATATGTAGATTTTCTATGGATACTAAGAAAATAGTATATATTGAATCAAAAGTAAATGAAAAGATACAATTGAAATCGTTCGGATATTCGTACGGATTTAGACGTTGTATTAGGAATAATATTCTTTATATACCATTATTAAAAGGTGGAAGTGCTCTAAAAGTTGATTTAGAAAGAAATAGCATAGATATATTGCAACTTATATCTCAAGAAGATGTGGCTTTTTCTATGGCAATATATATTCCTATCAAAGATGTAATTTGGTTTGTAAGTTTGTGTGGATATATTGTTGAATGGAATGAACGCTTGCAGAATAAAGAAATAATAAAATTCAGTGAGTACAAACCAGAAATAATAGAGGAATATATTACTTATAAATTAGATAAAGATAGACTTTATTTATTTCCAAGAAAACATGGAATGGAATATAAATGTATTGATATATATACAGGTCGATGTATAGAAGCTTCTTCTACTTTATTAGAAATATTTGATGTTGTAAAAATTAAAGATATCGAATATTTTTTAGGAAGTAAGAAAGATGAAAGTGTTTTTATAGGATACATAAATAAAGAAGGATTAAAAAAGGAAGTAATGGTTCATAGAAAAGATGGAAAACTGGGAAAAAAATGTCTTGACGAATATAAAATTCATTTTTTTACTGAAAAAATACCATTATATTATGAAAGTGCATGGAATGGACAATATGGGAGACATATTAAAACATATGTTAAATGGATATGTGAAAGATTTGATTTTAGTATGAATATAAGAAATACTAAAATCAAAAAAATAGGAGCTATTATATGGAATAGTTTTTTTTGTGAATATAACTTTTAATTATTGTAAGATAAAAATAATTATAAGAAAGGAAAGGCAATGAGAAAGAAAATATATAAAGTTTCTATAATATTGCCAGTATATAATGGTGAGAAATATTTAGCGCTTGCTATAGAGAGTATTTTACAACAAACATATAGCAATTTTGAGTTAATTATTATAGATGATTGTTCTACAGACAAAAGTAATCAAATTGCTAAAAGTTATATGAAAATAGATTCTAGAATTAAAGTTTATAAGAATAAGAAAAATAAAAAATTACCAAAGACTTTGAATTATGGATTTCATTTAGCAATAGGTGACTTATTTACATGGACAAGTGATGATAATATTTTAAAACCTGAAGCAATTGAAGAAATGGTAAATGTTTTTGAAAAAAAATCTGATGTAGATTTTGTATATGCTGATATTATACCTATTGATACGAAAGGCAATATCGATAAAAGATATAAAAAATATTTAAATGGAGAAATAGAAGATATTTATGTATTTAATCCAATACTTGCATGCTTTTTATATAAACGAAAAATACATGATAAATTAGGAGGATATAATCCTAATTTGTTTTTGTGTGAAGATTATGACTTTTGGATTAGAACATATGAACATGGTTTTTACATGTATCATTTAAAGAAAAAAATTTATTTTTATCGTATGCATAGTGATTCCTTATCAGTTATAAAACAGAAAGAACATGCTAGATTGTGCTTAAAAATTTTGTTAAGAAATTTGTTGAAAGAAAAGAAAGCAAATAAAAAATGGAAGATAGTTTTAGAAATAATAGAATATAGTAAAATTTTATGTACTAGGTAAAGTTGCAATAGGGAGTAACGAGATTATGAAGAAAAAATTGATTCGATTAAATGCAATAATGAAAAAAAAGAATAAAGGAAAGCTTTATTTATTTGGGGCGGGTCAAGAGGGAAAAGAGCTACTAAAATATTTAAAACGTTATAATATTTCAGTTGAAGCGTTTATCGACAATAATAGTATGCTGAATATAGTAGAGGATAAAAAGGTAATATCTCCTGAACAATTTATTAATTATGCAAATGAGGAAGATTTCGTATTAATATCTTGTATGGCATATGAAGAAATAGAAAAACAGTTACAAACATTAAATTGGAATAATTATATGTATTATCGTGAAGTTCCAGATATTAAAGAATATATTATTGATTATGATATTGTACAATTGGGAAACAGAACTTGTTGGGAAAAAGCTATAAGATGGTTATTAAATCATAAAATACCAGGTGGAGGTATTTCTTATAGTAATCAAGAATATAGAGCATACCCAGAAGTAACTGGTTATTTGATTCCTACATTAATTGAGTATGGATTTTATGAAGAAGCAAAAGACTGTATGAAATGGCTATTGAGTATTCAAGAAAAAAATGGTGGTTTTAGAGATATTAATAATACAAAAGAATTTGTATTTGATACAGCACAGATATTAAGAGGCCTTTTATGCTTTTATGATGATGTAGAAATAAGTACACAAGTTAGAAAATCAATAAAGAAAGCATGTGAATATTTGTATTTTAATATGATAGATTTTGGAAAGAAAGGATATATTAAACAATATAAGGAAAATGATAATATTCCAGAAACAATACTTTTATATACACTTCCTCCTTTTAAAAAAGCTGCAAAATTGTTAAAAAGAGAAGATTATCTAGAAGCAATAGAGCTATGTAAAAATTTTTATGAAAAATCAGATGAATTTTTACGAATAACAGATTTAACGCATTTTCTTGCTTATGAGATAGAAGCTTTGGTTGATCTTGGAGAAAAAGAAAAAGCGGAAGGCATTTTAAATGAGCTTTTTGAATCTCAATTAGAGAATGGTGCTATCCCATCGTATAAAAATAGTAACTGGATTTGTACTCCAGGAGTTGCACAGATTGCTTTGTGTGAGTTGAAATTAGGAAAAATAGAACATGCAGAAAAAATATTAGAGTGGTTTCGGAGTATACAAATGCCATATGGTGGATTTTGTGGAAGTTATGGATTAAATGCAGAATATTTTTTGGGAATAGAAATCTCTTGGGCTGTAAAATATTATTTGGATGCAGAACGACTTTATATTGAGAAATGGTTTGATTATAATACAAAAGACTTTCCGGAAATTATAGATAGAAACGATGCAAGATATCAAATGGTTATAGAAGAAGTTAAAAAAATAAGTAACAAGGAGAATGTAAGTAAAATTATAGAAATAGGATGTGGAAAAGGAAGATTTTTAAAAAATATAGTAGAAGATAAGTTTTTAGTTGATATAGACGGATTAGATATTTCCGAAAATTTATTAAATTATTTACCTAAACAAGTTAAAAAGATTCATGGAAGAATGGAAAACATTCCATGTGAAAGTAATACCTATGATTTAGTATTTTGTATTGAGGCATTAGAACACTCGCAAAATATGCAACAGGCAATATTTGAAATGGTAAGGGTTTTAAAACCTGGAGGAAAGCTTTTAATTATAGATAAAGATAAAGCTTATTGGGGAACAATGCAATGTTCAGTTTGGGAAAATTGGATTGGAAAAGTAGAATTAAAAAAATGTATGGAAAATTATTTAAAGGAAGTTAATGTGAAAGTATTGGATAAAAAGTATCCATATATGTTGGCTTGGAATGGAAAAAAATATAATTAATAGTTTAAGAGGCTAAAATGCAAAAAGGAAGATTATTTTGGATAACGGGTTTATCAGGAGCTGGTAAAACAACGATAGGTACATTAATGTATCAATATTTGAAAAAAATTGAGAATAATATTGTTTTTATAGATGGAGATGTGATTCGTAGAGTTTATCAAAATATGGATTATTCAGAGGGTGGACGCGAGAAAATATCCTATATGAATATGCGTTTGTGCAAAATGCTTACTGATCAAGGAATTGATGTTATTATTGCTGTAATTGGTATGAAAGATATATATAGAGAATGGAATCGGAAAAATATTGATAATTATTTTGAAATATATTTGGAAGTTCCTATGGAAATTTTGATTTCTAGAGATAGTAAAGGGCTTTATAGTAAAGCACTTTCTCATGAAATTAATAATGTATATGGAATTGATATACCTTATGAAGAACCTAAGTGTCCAGATGTTAAAATTTATAATGATTCTTCAAAATCTCCAGAGGAAATTTGTCAGATTATTATTAATCAATTAAATGTATAGGAGTAAAATATGAATGTTAGAAAATATTATGATAAAATTCAAGAAAAATATAATTTGTTAGATGGAGTACAAGAATTATTTTTATATGAGACTTACTTGAAAATTTGTAAAGAATATTTTGATAATAATACATATAATAATATAGCAATTTATGGAGCAGGCTGTAATACAAAAGAAATAGTGAATTCGGCAATCTGGAAGGATTTAAAAAATCGCGTAAAAGTAATTATTGATAATGGTGCTTTAGAAAAAGAAATTTTAGGAATACCTATTGTTAAATTGCAAGATTTAGAAAAATGGGATATTGAGATGGTACTTATATCTTCATGGAATTATCGTGATGAGATGTGTTTAAGTCTTAATAAATATTTTCCGAAAATGAAATTCTTTGAGCCATATAAATCTGTGATGAAAATATTGCCACAGATAAAGATACCTTTTTTTGAATATAAATGGTATAACAAATATCAATGGTTTGCGAAAAGAAGAAAAGAATTAGAGAAAAATATAAATGGTATATATAAAGAAAAATTATTGAAAGAATTAATTCATGGTTATTATGCTATATATGATTGGGTTGATTTGAAAGATATGCTTTTTGTGTACAATTGTAATAATTATAAAGATAATGAAAAATATTTGTGTTTAGAAAAAGATATTTTGGATTTTTTAACTAATATACAAAAAGAAATAGTAAAGCGAAAACAAACGGATTGTTTGATTTTTATTATCGATTCTTTATCAAAATATGTTGTAAATGATATGCCATATTTGTTGAATTGGAAAAAGAAAGGTGTTTCATTTGACAATTATATTAATGAATATCCATCAACACGTGAGGTACTTACCTCATTGTTGACAGGATGGCATTCCTTTAAGGATAAAATTTATCTAGATAAAAAAATTAAATATGAAGATAGTGAATTGTTAAAAATTGTAGAAAAAAATGAAATAGAAATTAAACTTATTTCTGCTACACGTAGTGCTAATAATTATTCTGATATTAATTATTATGTTCAAGGTATAGATGAAAATTTGCTTTTAACAGAGGTTTTGTTTAAAGGAATAGAAGAACTATTAAATAGTAAAAAACAACAAATAATTATCATGCATTCATTTGATACTGTTCATCCTTTACACTGGAATCCTATTTCTACAGAACTTGCTTGGGATGTTTTGTGGGAAGAACATAAGCGAAGATTTCAAGAATCTGTTGTATATACAGATTATATACTTGATTTTTATTTGAATTTGCTAGAAAAAAATAAAGGAATAACAAAAATTATAATGGGGGACCATGGAATTAACTTAGAAACGGAATATGCTTATGGAGTCGCTCGTATGCCAATTAGAGGAAATATTGGATTATGGGATTTAGAAACTATCTCTCCAGCATTAATGATATGGAATGAAAATTTGAAACCAAAAGTTATAGATAAGTTAATTTCAACAAATAGTTTTCATAAAATTTTGAATACAATTATTCAAAATAAAAATATAGAAGAAGTATTAGAAGAAAATAAATTTTTGTGGTTAGAATTTGTTCCAGGATATGATGAAAGCTGGTTAGAAAATGATATAGTGAAAAGTAATAATTATTATCTTGGTTTAGGAATGAAAGGTATTATATCACTTCAATATTTATATGCAAACTTTGAAGATGGAACCGAAAGGTTATTTAAAATTTTTGGAAAAGAACTTGTAGAATGCAATGATGAATTAGAATTATTTATTGATATAGTGGGTAGAGAAAATTATATGTTATGTAGTTTTCCAGAAGATTTATTAAAGGAGAGTTTTTTTAAACTTCATAATAAATATTATAAAAAAATATTCGGAGATGCTTTTAATAAGAGGGGGGGTATTCGCTACATAATTAAAAATATTGATTTGGAGATTACTGAAAAATGTAGTCTGAAATGTAAAGACTGTTTTAATTGTATGCAATATTACAAAAAACCCAAGAATATATCTTTAAATATAATAAAAGAATCTTTGGATATTTTCATGGATAATGTAGATATGATTATGGAAGTACGCATATTAGGTGGAGAACCTTTTATGAACAAAGACTTAAAGGAAATTACAAAATTTGTATGTAATAAGAAAAATATAAATAGAGTAGTAATTTATACAAATGCTACAATTTTACCAAGAAAAGACGAATTGGAGGTATTTCAAAACGAAAAAGTTTCATTTTATATAACTGATTATAGGCTTGGAGAAAAACAGAAAATAAAGCAATTTGAAATGCTATTAGAAGAATATGAGATTCCATATCATGTGCATAAATTAGAATATTGGTATAAACCAGGAGATATATTTGATAATCATAAATCTAAGGAGGAATTAGAATCAACTTATAAATTTTGTTGGGGGAGAGATTGTATTACATTGCTTGATGGAAAATTGTTTCAATGTGAATTTGTAGCTAATACTAATAGATTAAAATTAATCCCTGATTATAAATATGATTATGTGAATTTGTTTGAAAAAGAAGATTTAAAAAAGAAGTTGGTTGATTTTT
>CAOJZE010000075.1 GCA_948466095.1 uncultured Clostridium sp. | reverse complement strand
TAATTGGTTTAATAATATTAATGGGAACCGCAAAACCAATTCCCTCTGCTGATGATATCTTAACTGTATTAATCCCCAAAACTTCCCCATTTGGATAGATTAAAGGGCCACCACTATTACCTGGATTAATCGTAGCATCTGTTTGAATTAAGTCTGTCATATAAGAGGCTTTATTTTCCTCCTCTATTTTTATCGTTCTATTTTTAGCACTGACAATCCCTGAAGTTACAGTTCTTCTAAATTCAAAACCGAATCGGATTGCCAATCGCATATACAGTCTCTCCTACTCGGATTTTACTAGAGTTTCCTAATGTTACATATGCTAGATTTTTAGCATTTATTTTCGTAATGGATAAATCTAAATCGGAATCGCTCCATACCACTGTCCCATCATAATTTGCTCCGTTTTCTAATGTGATATAACATTTGCTATACTTTTCTCCTGTTACATGTTCATTGCTTAAAATATAGCCATCTTCTGTTACAATCATACCAGTTCCTAATCCTAATTCACTTTCCGTACTTTTTGATAAAATGCTATTTCCTGCATTTCTTAATTTGGAAATTCCGACTACTTTTCTGGTTGTTTCTTCAATTACATCTGCTACTGATTTACTATTTTCTTCCACGCTTTCCACAGTTTGTTCTTCATATGTGGATTGTGTTCTAGTTGCTTCATAATTTGAGGGATTTACTTCGATATTTTTATATGTAATATATAAATAAAATACAAATATCCAAATAATTATCGTTAAAATGGTAGTTATGATTACCTTTTTTGGATGGTTTATTCTCTTTCTTTTCAATCTTTTTCACCTCTAGAATAGTGTGTCCAAGATTTCTTTTTTTAAACTATTTTATCATTTTTTATCTAATTTTTTTTAAAGAAAAGAGGGATGAATATCTCCCCCTTCATTGTGTTCAGCTAAGATATTTCTATCTTACTGAAATTACTGGCATTTCTTCCACAAGTAAGCCCCTTTTGCAGATGACTTTCATTTCCTTTTCCAGTTTCTCTGATGAAATGTCGTCTTCCACAAGTTCAGAGCTGATTAGATCCAGTTCCTGCTCTAATGCAGAAATTTCGTCCATGGGTGTGAGAACCTTCATGTCCTGTTGTTTACTCATATCTTTACCTCACTTCCTGCTATACTACAGTACAGCGTATTTCTACTGTTTCTTCTCTTTTATTGTAACATTTTTTGCAAAATATTGCAATTCTCTGTGTATTAATTTTCCTTTTACCAATCAAAACTTAAATATATTTAAGTATTGACATTTTCCAGTAAAAAACTATATAATTTACTAAAAAACAAGGAGCAAACATGGAAAAAGAAATATATGAACTAACCAATCCACAAAAATCAATTTGGCTTAAAGATAATTTAAACTAAAAAAAAAATATAAAAATTTTTGTGTTTTTTTAAAAATTTAAAAAATATGCTTTTTTAAAAGATTTAGAAAAAGCAGTCAACTACTTAATCATGAAAAACGACTCCTTCCAAACAAAAATCATGTTAGAAGACTCTTCTCCCAAGCAATATTTTGATGACTTTATTTATGAAAATATTGAAATCATAGACTTAAAAGACGAAACACAATTATTAGAATTCGAAGCTTCTTTTCCCATGCAACAAATAGAAATACTAGACCATTTTCTATTCTTAACCAAACTATTAAGATTTCCAGACGGTAGCGGAATTCTTGTCTTAACAGCTCATCATTTAATCGCTGATGCCTGGACCATGTCACTCGTTCTTCAAGAAATCCATGAAAATTATTTAGCCATTATAAATGGGCACGAAATTGACTTAACGCCAAATCCCTCTTATCTTGCCTTTATTCATTCTCAAAATAAATACATGGCAAGTGACAAATTTAAAAAAGACGAAGAATTTTGGCAAGAACAATTTGAAACTTTGCCCAACGTAATATCTTTTAAAAACAACAGAAAGGTATCCATCCAAGCAGACCGAGAAGTATATGCTTTGGATAAAGCACTAGTAAATCAAATCCATGAATTTTGTAACGAGCATAATCTTTCTGATTATATCTTTCTATTGAGTATTTTTGGCATTTATTTTAGAAATATTTTTAATCATGATAACTTTATCATAGGAAATCCTGTTTTAAATAGGTCCAATTTTAAAGAAAAACATATGACTGGTATGTTTGTATCTGTTATGCCTTTTATCGTAAATGTAGCAAAGTCTAGTTCTTTTCTAGATTTTTGTTATTCTATGGCAAGCAAACAAAAACAAATGTATCGTCACCTTCGTTTCCCTTATCATGAAATTTTAGAATTTGTTAGAAAAACACATGACTTTTCTGATAGTCTATATGATATTGTTTTTTCTTATCAAAATGCAACCATTCCATCTTTTTGTAAATGGTTACACAACCGTTCTCAAGCAGAATCTTTGCAAATTCACATTAAAAATATAGCAGAAGAAAAAGATAATTTATCCATACATTACGATTTTTTAACAGACCTTTTTTCAGCAGAAGACATTGATTTGATGCATCAACGTATTTTAGGTCTAATTCGTCAAGTTTTAAAACAACCTGATACAGTAATAGAAGAATTAGAAATCATCTCTCCTTCTGAAAAAAAATTACTATTAAAAACCTTTAATGACACCAAAACTAAATATAACAAATCATCAAACCTTGTAAAAGAATTCGAAAAAATCGTACAACAATATCCCAAACATGTTGCCATTACGGACAAAAACAGCTCTTACACTTATGAAGAATTGAATCAAAAAGCAAATTTTCTTGCCCAAAAGATAATCGAACAAAATATTTCTACTGACATCATTGCTTTATCGCTCAATCGTTCTGTTAGCATGATTGTTACCATTTTAGCAATCCTGAAATCTGGTCATACCTACCTACCAATTGACCCAGAATATCCAATCGAACGAATTGAATTTATGTTAGAAAATAGTGACACAAAAATACTAATAACGAACCAAAAATTTTACCAAAAAATAAATTATCAAGGGACCTGTATTATCTATGAAAACTTGACTTTCGATAAAAAAATAGCAAACCCAAACCTTTCTATCTCTCCTAGCAAGCCTTGCTATATCATGTATACCTCTGGTTCTACTGGCATTCCAAAAGCTGTAACCATTCGACATGATAATGTTTTAAATTTTGTAAACAGTATGCAACAACACTTAGATTATACATTTTCTCCTAATAACAAAGTATTATCGGTTACCACTATATGTTTTGATATTTTTGTTTTTGAATTATTTCCCACTTTGTTATCTGGATTAACCCTGGTTATTGCTGATGAATTGGAAAATAAAAGTCCAAAATTATTAAGCCATATCATTCAAAAACATGGCATTACAAAACTCTTAACAACACCTTCTAGAGTGGAATTACTATTTTCTGATACAACTTACATAAAAGATTTATCCTCGATAAAAGAATTGATATTAGGGGGAGAACCGCTTCCTCTCACTCTATTACACAAATTACAAGAACACACAAAGGCTAATATCTTCAACTTATATGGACCGACAGAAACTACCGTTTACTCCACCTTCAAAGACGTTACCAATAGTAGTTTTATTACCATTGGTAAGCCCCTTCCTAATACACAAATTTATATTTTAAATGATAATCAACATTTACAACCAATCGGATTGGTCGGAGAAATCTGCATTGGTGGAGATGGTGTTGGCTGTGGTTATTATCACGATTCTGAAAAAACGAATACTGCCTTTGTACCCAATCCCTATGGAGATGATATTATCTATAAAACTGGCGATTTAGGTTATTGGAAAGCAAACGGTGAACTTGTGTGTTTAGGACGAAAAGACCATCAAGTAAAAATACGAGGTTATCGTGTAGAATTAGATGATATTAGCAATCATATTTTAACCTTTGAAGGAATTGATAAATGTGTTGTGATTGATAAAATCGATAAAAACGGAAAAAAATATTTATGTGCCTACTATGTTTCTCAAGATGAAATAGATACCGCAGAATTGAAAAAATATTTAGTTGATATTTTGCCACACTATATGATTCCAAACTATTTTGTAGAGATTGACAACATTCCTTTAACTTTCAACCATAAGGTAGCCCGCAACGCTTTGCCAGAACCCAATTTAAAAGACATTAGCATTGCTACTAAATATGTAAAACCTTCCACTAAAATAGAAAAAGATTTATGTTCTATCTTTAAAACTTGTTTATCGATTTCTAAAATAGGAATTGAAAATGATATTTTTGATTATCACATTGATTCTCTTGATATCATTCGTATTCAAACAAAAATGTTAGAATATGACTACCAGTTAAATACACAAGATTTTTATCAAAATAGAACCATTCAAAATCTGGCACAATTGATTGAACATAACAATCAGGAAAAAGCAGAAGAAATCGATGTTTCTTATTTAACCAATGTAAATTATAGTTTTAACCAATATCCTAGCATCCTACAATTTACGAAAAAACACTATTCTAATATTCTTTTATTAGGTTGTACTGGCTATTTAGGCATTCATTTATTAAAAGAACTTCTAACAACCAGCAACAGTCATATTACTTGTATGGTTCGTCACAAAAATGATGAAAATGCTACCAAAAGACTTTCCGATTTATATCGCTTTTATTTTAACAAAAAGCTTCCTTTACATCGAATCGATGTTATTGACTCTGATATTACAAAGCCACGTTTTGGTTTGTCTGCCAGTCAATATAAAAAATTGGCACAATCCATCGACTTAGCTGTCAATACGGCTGCTAATGTTAAATATTATGGAGAATACGAACAATTTAAAAAAATTAATGTAGACGTAGTAGAACATCTTATTGACCTATGTATGAAATATGATTTAGAATTGGTTCATATTTCCACTCTTGGTGTTTCTGGAAATTATTTAGTAAATCATCAGAAAAATTTTAATCATTTCGATGAAAATGACTTTTATATTGGTCAACAATACAACGAAAATGTCTATATTCAAACCAAATTTGAAGCTGAAAAGTCAATCTACGAAAAAACGCTAGAAGGTCTTAATGCCACTATTTTACGCGTTGGAAACTTGACAAGTCGATATGATGATGGTAGTTTTCAACAAAATTTTGAGGCAAATGCCTTTTACAATATTTTAATGATGATTTTAAAATATCATATTTTGCCAAATACTATGGTAAGTGAATTTTTAGAATTTACGCCAGTTGATTATTGTGCAAAGGCTATTTCTCAATTAATATTTAATGTTGAGACAACTCGTTATGTTTTTCATTTATTTAACGAAAATTACATCCGTGTCTCTGATTTATTAGAAATATTGGAAACTTTTGGCTTTTCTACCAAAATTCTTTCTGGTAATGATTTTAAACAAAAAATTGTTGCTTTATCCAATCAACATCCAGAAGAAAATATTTTAAAAGGAATTGTAAATGATTTAGATGATACTTTAGGACTTGCTTTTCGTTCTACTGTTAATCAAAAAAATATGTATACCAATTCTTGTTTGGAAAAGTTGAATTTTGAATGGCCTGAAATTACGACCGAATATATTGAAAAAATTATGGATTATTTGCGTAAGAAAAAATACTTGCTTTAGAAAAAATATAATAAACTTTAAGAATTAATTAGTAACTGTTTAAAAGGAGGTTATTCTGTGAAACAAATATTAGAAAAATACAAAATTCAGTTAAAACTATTATTAGCCCTTACTTTAGGGTTAATTGTATTAACTGTTGTTTATTACTTTTTAATTCCTGCTATTTTAAACTACCCTAAAGGTACATATGCTACAAACTTTCAGGTAGAGGTAGAAAACACTAATTATATGACACAAGTTTTATCCATTGCATTTGCCGTCTTTTCCATTTTTGCCATTGTTACCTTTTGGAAAACTAGATTCTTAATTAAATACAGCGATTTACTAAAAAATCCTCATCATTATTCTATCCAGGAAATTAACTATGTAAGAAATAAATTATTCACCACTCCATACTCCATCCTTGTCTTAAATATTGTCATTCCTAGCATTGCCCTTACCGTAATCCATGCTTATACCATTCATCAATTTAGTATCACAACACTAAAACTGTTTATATTAGTCGTTTCTTTAATGACTTTATTTGTAACTTCTGTTTTTATTTATACCTGTAATGTATTCAAAAAAATATTAGTCAAGCTTCCTTATGACAATATGTCTGGTATAAAAAAATCTACGTTAAAGAAAAGAATTTTCTTTAACATTCTTCCTTTAATCCTAATCTCTGTACTATTTACCTCTTTGTTAGGATACTCTCTTGTTTCTGTAAAAACAGGAAACTCTCTTTTTGAGACCTACCGTAATAGTTTACATTATTTTAAAGCCTATCATACTTTTTCAAGTGTAGCTGATTTATTAGAAAAAGCTGATACGCTAAATTTATTAAATGAGAACGATTTCTTTTTTATCAGAACTAACAACAATCTTTATTTTGATAAAAATGGGCAAGAAATTGAATTTAGTACCTTTTTCAATAAATACTTGAATGAATTATCTCCTAAAAATGATGGAAGAGTCTATGAATATTATGGCATTGATTGTCAAGGAGCTACCATTCATGTTGATATCAATGGCACTGATTGTATGATTGGAATTTATTTTAGCATTTTGTCCATCGATGTATTAATTTATTTTTCCATTGCATTCTTGATTTTAGTAATCATTAATATCGTCATATTAACATTATTTGCAGAATCTTTATCAAATGATATCAATATTATCTCTGATAGCTTTATGGATATGACAAAAAATACAGATACTAGTGTAATGAGACCTCTTGCCCTTACTTCCAATGACGAATTTGGAAATTTGATTATTTCTTATAATAAAATACAAGAGCAAACTAAATATAACGTAGAACAACTACATGACAATCAAGAAACACTAATGGAAAGAGAGCGTCTAGCTTCACTTGGACAATTAATCGGAGGAATTGCCCATAACCTAAAAACTCCTATCATGTCTATCTCTGGTGCAGCAGAAGGTTTAACTGATTTAATCAAAGAATATGATACCTCCATTGAAGACCCAGAAGTAACGAGTCAAGACCATCATGAAATTGCCCAAGATATGAAAAATTGGGTTTCTAAAATCAAAGCTCATACAGAATACATGTCAGATATTATCACAGCTGTAAAGGGACAAGCTGTTACTCTTTCCAATGAAGAAGATATTTCCTTTACTGTGGAAGAATTACTAAAAAGAATTAATATTTTAATGAAACATGAATTAAAAAATGCTATTGTTTATTTAAATGTCTCTACGAAAATAGATGAAAATACTGTAATTTATGGCGATGTCAATAGTCTTGTGCAAGTTATTAATAACATGGTATCTAATTCTATCCAAGCTTATGCTGGAAAACCAGAACAAAATATAGATTTAATCGTTGCCAAAGATGATAACCATTTAGTCATCTCCGTTAAAGATTATGGCACTGGTATGCCAAAATCAGTGAAAGACAAATTGTTTAAAGAAATGATTACGACAAAAGGCAAAAATGGTACTGGACTTGGTTTATATATGTCTTACTCTACGATTCGAGCCCATTTTAATGGTACTATAACAGTAGAGTCAGAAGAAGGAAAAGGCACAACTTTTCATATTATTTTACCTTTGTCATGATTTTTTCCTCCGTCCCCAAAATCAGCTTTTTTTATTAAACCACTTGCTTTTTCCACTTTTTATTAATATAATGTGGAAAATACCTAATTTAATTGTCATTAAGGAGGGTTTGATATGAGAAAAGGAATACAAAATTCAAATACAAATGAAAATAATAATTATAAAATCATGATTGTAGATGACGAAGAAGGCATTATTGACTCCTTATCTATCTTCTTAAAAAGGTCTGGTTATGAATTTACTGGTGTTACTGACCCTATGGAGGCAATCGAAAAAGCAAAAAATGAACATTTTGACCTAATGATTTTAGATTTTATTATGACTCCCATTCATGGCGACCAAGTAGTAGAAGAAATCAGAAAATTCAATAAAGAATTATACATTCTTTTATTAACTGGTCATAAAGACTTGGCACCTCCTTTAGAAACCATTAAAAAACTTGATATTCAAGGATATTGCGAAAAAAGTGATAAGTTTGACCAACTATTATTACTAATAGAGTCTGGTATCAAATCAATCGCTCAAATGAACGAAATTAAGAAAATAAACAAGGAATTAGAAAACGCTTATTTAGAAAGCATTGAAACATTACGTTATACTGTAGAAGCAAAAGATACTTATACAAGAGGTCATTCTGATAGAGTCTCTGAATTTTCAGTGTTAATTGGTAAAAAAGTGAATTTATCAGAAGAAGAATTACGACTTTTAAAAATTGGTGGGTTATTCCATGATATCGGAAAAATAGGAGTTCCTGATAGCATTTTATTAAAAGAAAGCAAATTAACCGATGATGAATATTTCGAAATCAAAAATCATCCCTCTATTGGGGCTCATATCTTATCAACAGCATCCATTTTTAAAGATATGATTCCGATTGTAAAACATCATCACGAAAGATATGATGGACATGGTTATCCTAGTCAGTTACAAGGTGAGGCGATTCCTTATTTGGCTAGAATCGCTGCCATTGCAGATAGTTTCGATGCCATGACATCAAAAAGAACGTATCGCGATTCCCTACCTTTCGATACGGTTATCGCAGAGTTTGAAAGATGTAAGGGTACACAGTTTGACCCAGAACTGACAGATGTGTTTTTGAACATTTTGAGAAATGACTATGATGAAATTAAAGCCATTCAAGAAAAATATAAATAGGGGACATGGGGACCTGATTTTGGGGACGGAGGAAAAAATCATGATAAATTCTTGATATGCTATCAAGTTTTTTTCCTCCGTGCCCCAAATAAGGTCCCCATGTCCCTCATATAAAGCCCCCCGTTTT
>CAOJZE010000074.1 GCA_948466095.1 uncultured Clostridium sp. | reverse complement strand
GGTGTTTGTGGTAAAATTATTCATAGAAAGAACCTCCGTTTTTTGTTTAGTAATAATTTTGATTTGCAACTAAATTATACCAAACTAACGAGGTTTTTTCCTTATTTTTATAGAAATTCTTTGATTTTTTGGATAACTTTTTTCATTTTTTAGAAAAAAACCGAAACTTAAAATCGGTTTTATGTTTACAATTTTGTTTTTATGTTGTATAATATTAATATAACATACAGATGTAGAAATAGTCTTTTTATTCGGCTATTTCCTAAAAAGTAGAAAGGTAGGTATACAACATGCGGAACAGCAAAATTGGTCACATCATCTTGCAGGGAGGTACAATTGAAGAACTTCAAAATGCATTTCCATCTTTTCCTTCTGAACACATAAGGGATTACCTTATAGGACTTGGCTATGCAAAGTCAACAGCCAACAACTATTCATCTCTCTTGAAATCAAATGCAAAAAGGTCGAAATACGGAGTAACAACATCTGGATTCCTAAACAAAAGTTCTTTAAAAAATCCTTCTACAAGTACAAACTCAAATCTTGATGTAGTAAAAAAAGAGTATCTGGTAACAGATCAGAACATTCTTGATTCTTCTGCACATGCTAACTTTGATAATATTTTGGTTGATACATGTGCATTAGCTTTCTCAGATTGTTTGGAAATAATCGAAAAAGCAAAGTTGGTTACATTTATTTTTTCGACTTTGGAAGAAATGGATAAGAAAGGTCAACATCTCACAAAAATACTAAAGCATTCAGGCATATCTCCTAGACAGTCTCAATTAAATTTCTTGGCTTACAATATACGAGAATATACTCGAAAAATTTTATCTAATCCTGATAAATTTATGCTATCAAATTTTTCTGGATATCCTGACACAAATTACACCGATAATGCATTACTTCAATACTTATCCATATTGCCATATCAAATCCGGCCTACATTATTGACTGCTGATAAAAATTTACTACTCAAGGCTAACGCAATGAATCTTGATTACATCGGCAAAAGATTTGTTTCTATTTACAACAGCATTGTGGTTAAGGATTTCAAGTTAGGTCTCAAGATATATGAAAATGAAAACACTCTTTATGTTTATTATTCTGGCAATTTCCAAATGGAAATTCTTCATGATAAAAAAACAATTAGATATCATAAAGATGACTTAATCCCAGTTGTACCTGGTGATTTAATATATTTATATTGTAAAAACAAAAATAGTATCGATAAAAAAACATTTACAGTATAATTATATTCGCCATAAACTTGGTCATATCCACCTATAAACAAGGAATGTAATAGTTTCAATAAAACTGTTACATTCCTTGTTTTGCACTGTTAAAGTAACACATATAGCCACCAATGCTTATGTATTATAATATTTTATCTATTCCTCTATAAACTTAAATGTATTCAAACACAATTAAACTTATCTTGAAACTTAAATTTTATGGTTATATTTGCATTTTCTTTTACATATATACAATCTATTAGTTCCATCATTATATCTCGTGAAAGTTCTTTAATACCTTTTTTCTCTTTGAATTTGTGTATCCATTTATTAATACTTATGCTTCGACTTTTATTCTTTTGTTTCTCGTTTTCTAACATTTCTATGTTCTCCTCTAGTTTTTCAATTTAATTTTCATATTTTTGCTTATATTGTAAATACTCTTCTTTGGTAATATCTTCATTTTTCCAGTCTTCATAAAGAGTTTTTTTTAATTTGATATTTTAGAAATCTCATTTTGTTTTGCAATTATCATATTTCTAATATTTTAATTTTTAATATTTTGAAAACACTATCATTTATTTATTTTCAATTTCTTCTCTATCAATTAATAAATCAATATGTATATTTATGACTTTCAAAACTGCTTTCTCTAAGTTTTATATTTTAATAGAATGCTTTGTGCATAAGTTATTTGATTTTTTCTATAAGTACTACATATATAATATTCATACTTGCTTCCACTTTTATTGGTACTGCTTTTTTTGGTTCATTGCTCTTTTACAGTCACTGCACTTTAGAAATCCTGCCCATACTGATAGTTCATTTGTTTTCTGCGATACTTTTATATCTTTTCTTGATAACTCTTGTGCTTTTTCAAAAATTTCTTTATCAACAATAGCTTCCTATGTATTTTCTACTTTTACCCATTATCCTTTGTAACTTGCTCTACTTTATATACTTTATAGCTTTTTGTTCTTCTTTTTCCAATGCTCCTATAAATTATCCTTTTTTCTGTTTAATGATGTTCCTATTTTAATTGATATTTCTAACTTTTAATATACCATTCGAAAATTAAAAAGGTGTAATTTTTAGGAAAATTGCACAAGAAACATTTAAGGAACATCTTCCTGTTCTATTCTTTCCCCTTTCACATAAATTTTATTTCCTTTTTTTATTTTAA
Source organism: uncultured Clostridium sp. (assembly GCA_948466095.1). GTDB lineage: Bacteria > Bacillota > Clostridia > TANB77 > CAG-508 > CAG-269. Next base: position 6,619 of record CAOJZE010000074.1, on the reverse strand, counting down.
TTCCTGCTTTTGGTACTTGCTCTTTTATTATAGTATTTTCTTTATCTAATTCCTCTGTTTCCTCTTCCATTACTAACTCTATTTCATTTTCCTTTGCTATTTTTTGTGCTTCTGCTAATGTTTTTTCTAATAAATCTGGCATTTCTATCTCTTCTACCATTTCTACCTCTTCTTGGTTTCCTTGATTTACCTCTAAATATGGTAAAATCTCACTAAAAATCTGTCCTCCTACTGGTGCTGCCACACCACCTCCTTGATGTCCCCCCTCACCAGTTGGATTATATAAAGTAACCAACACCACCACTTGTGGATTATCGATTGGTGCCACTCCACAAAAAGAAGTAACATATTTATTCGTATTAACACCATCCTCTGATGTTCCTGTCTTTCCTCCAATTCGATAGCCTGCTACTTTTGCATTTTTTCCGTGTACCTTCTGCCACAACCGATTCCATCATACTCAAAACTTTCTCTGATGTCTCTTTAGAAATAACTACTCCATTTGTCTTCACTGGTATATCCTGAATTTCTCCTGTCTGGCTATCAATCACTTGTTTTACCACTCTAGGCTGAATGCTATTTCCTCCATTAGCAATAGCAGATACAGCTGTCACCAATTGAATCGGAGTAATCTCAAATCTTTGCCCAAAGCTAATTGTTGCTAATTCGACTGGACCAGCTTTTTCTTCTGCTAAAAAGATACTATTTGCTTCACCTGGTAAATCAATTCCAGTTCTCTCCAACAACCTAAATTTATTCAGATAACTATAATAAGTCTTAACACCTAATTTTTGTCCCAATCCTATAAAAACCGGATTACAAGAATTCATCAAACCCAATCGTAGACTTTCTGAACCATGTGGTCTATAATGTCTCCAACATTTAATTCGAACACCTGCGACTTCAATTCCTCCTGTACAACAAAACTGTCCTTGTTGGTCAATATCAGTTACTAATCCCTCTTCAATAGAAGCTGAAGCTGTTATTACCTTAAAAACAGAACCTGGCTCATAGGTATCCGCAATTGCCTTATTTCTCCATACTGCTTGTAGATTTTTTGTCTTTTCTGCTTGTTCCATGTTTTCCCAATCTTGTTTTAATTCGTCTGTATAGGCTTCATAAGGTTGGTTTAAATTATAATTTGGATACGTTGCCATAGCCAGAATATCACCATTTTGGGGATTCATTACAACAACATTTCCACCATCGGTACAAATATTATCAATACAAGCCTCTTCCAAATATTTCTCAACAATAGATTGTATACTTAAGTCAATCGTAAGAACTAAATCATTACCATCTATGGCTGACACATATTTTTCGCCTTCTTCTCCTATTTCTCTACCCTTAGCATCTGTATGACGTTGTATGGCACCTTGTGTTCCTTTTAATTCTGTATCATATTTTGCCTCAATGCCATCTAAACCTTGATTGTCGCTCCCACAAAATCCTATAATTTGAGATGCAATGGTACTATACGGATAATATCTTTTGGTATCCTCATCCATATTAATTCCTGTCGTGATATTGTTTTGTTTCATCCAAATCCTTAGCTTATCGGTCTTTTCCTTTTCTACTTTTTTAGCTATGGTTTCAATAGAACTTCTTTTGGTTACCTTTTTTAAAGTTTTTTCATAATCTAACTCAAATATATCCGATAAAACTTGAGCCACTTTTTCTTTATTTTCTTTTGCTATATTTCCTGGATTTACGGTTACCGTTTCCACGGTACTACTAACTGCTAACACATTTTTTCTTGTCGCATCATAAATAGCACCTCTTTTGGGGTTAATATTTCTATCTAAGGTTTGTTGCTGATATGCCATACTAGAAAGTTCTCCCCCTTGTATTAATTGTATATATCCGATTCTCCCTATTAGACAAACTATAATTAAAAAAGTAATAAATAGTGTATTTCTCATTTTCTTCTTGCTTGAAAGCTTAATTGTTCTCATATAAAAAATCCTCCTAATTCATTCTATTAGGAAGATTTCTCTTTATTACTATTCTATTTTAACAAGAATTTATCGATTAAATATTTTATCTACAAATTGTTCAAACCAATTTTTCTGCTTTTTAACAATTATCTCTTCAGAAGCAGATTCCACATAATCTCTTTTAGGTAGGCTTATATACACAGTTTGTTTATTGGTTAATTTTTGCATCCCTAATTTTTCTTTTGCTAATTTTTCTATGGTATTCAAATTTAAGCTATTCTCTATGCTAACTTTTAATTGTTGATTTTCTTTTTGAAGAGAAGATAATTCTCTTTTTAAGGTTTGCATTTGATTAAATTTTTCATTAATTTGTGAGTTCCTATAACTTATGGTTAATAATAGTATAAATATACCAATCACAATTAAAGTTAATTGCGTTTGCCTTTTCTGTTGTTCTTTTGATATTCTTACATCTTGTCTTGGCAAATCCTCTATTACTTTTAACCTTTTTTTCTGTATTTGTCTCCTTCTCTGCACATCTGGTTCTAATTTTCGTGGACTGGTTTCATATTCATATCTATTTCTTGCCATAAGTTACTCACCTCCTTAATATTTTATATTTTCACATTTTTCAAAGATTCTTAATTTAGCACTTTTGCTTCTTGTATTATCTTCTAGTTCCTCCTTTGTAGCTATAATTGGTTTTTTGGTTATGATTTTTCCAGAAGATTTCGCACCACATACACAATATGGCAAATCACTTGGACAGGTACATTTGCCTTTTGCTTCTATAAAAGCTTTTTTGACTGCCCTATCTTCTAAGGAATGGAAAGTTATCACACATAATCTTCCTTCTTCCTTTAAACATTCTATGCAATTCTTTATGGTACAATATAATGGTTTTATTTCGTTATTTACTTCAATTCTAATTGCTTGAAAAGTTCTTTTGGCTGGATGTCCATCTTTTTGTTTTGATTTTGGTATCGAACTCTCAATAATCTGTGTTAATTCTTTTGTGGTTCGAATCGGATTTTCTTGTCTTCTTAGACAAATATTTTTAGCAATTTGTCTCGAAAATCTTTCTTCTCCATACTCATAAATGATATTAGCTAATTCTTCTTCTGAATAATGATTAATTACTTTTTCAGCTGTCAATTCTTGTGTTTGGTCCATTCTCATGTCTAAAACATTTTCCCCTAAGTAACTAAATCCTCTATTTCTTTCATCTAATTGGTAAGAAGAAACTCCTAAATCTAACAAAATTCCATCTACTTTTTCAATCTTTAATTGTTTTAGTATATTTTTTATATTATCATGGTTATCGTGAACGTATTGGACATTAGAAAATGCTTTTAAATTAGTTTTTGCGGCTTCTAATGCTTCTTTGTCTCGGTCAATCCCTATTAGAATTCCTTGACTTGACAGTTTTTGTAATATTTTTTTACTATGTCCTGCCCCTCCTAATGTTCCATCTATATAAATTCCCTCTGGTTTGATTCTTAAACCTTTGATACATTCTGTTAGCATAACTGGCTTATGTTTAAATTCCATTTAGCACCTCTCTAACATTCCTTCCTAACAAATACTACTATTTATTAAAACAGCTGGTAATTTCAAGAAACTACCAGCTGACTTTTCTTATGTTTTTATCTTTTGGTTTTTCAATTTTCTTAAGTTAAACCTTCTTTTGTATCCTAATATTTTCTAAGGTATCTTCAAACTCTTTTGAGACTTTAAATCTTTATCTTTTGTACCTTTGTCTTTGGTAAATTTTCTTTTGTACTTTTATCTTTTGTAACTTAAAATTTTATCTTTTGTATCTTTGTCATTGGTATTTATTTATATAAACTTTTGCAAGTTATATGCCTAACATTGTCATATTTTCAGCAATTTCATCTGCTGAAATAGCCTCATCACAATTTTGCCATGTTTCTTTATCCCAAATCTCAAGTCTTGTTCCTACTCCTATAATAATAGCTTCTTTATTTAGGTTAGCAGCTGATCTTAGATTATTAGGAATTAAAAATCTTCCTTGTTTATCTATTTCGCATTCTGTCGCACCTGACAAGAAAAATCTTACAAAATTTCTGGCATTTTTATCTGAAAGTGGTAATGTTTTTAATTTTGTTTCAAAATTTAACCATTCATTTTGTGAAAACGCAAATAAACATCCATCTAACCCTTTTGTTACGATGAACTTTTCTCCCATATCTGCTCTTAACTTTGCTGGCATAATTAATCTGCCTTTTACATCAATAGAATGCTCGTATTCACCAATTAACAATTAAATTTCGCCTCCTCCACTTTGTAACCACTTTATACCACTTTTCTCCACTTTAACTAAATTTTAATATACTTTTTATTTTTTTGCAAGCCTTTTTTGAAATTTTTTTATTTTTTCTATAGCAAATCTATTATATTTTATAGAACAATTCATATTATTTATCATTCTTTTTCTTATTGATAGTTCGTTCTTTTTTCACTTTGTAATTGTTATACTTTTTTTATAAAATATAAGGAGGAAACCCTCATGAATAATGAAGAAAAAGTTCTAAGAAAAAATATCGGAAAGAAAATTAAATTAGCTAGAGCAAAAGCAGAATATACACAAGAACAATTAGCTGAAAAGCTATCTCTATCTCCTAGATATATTAGCCAATTAGAAAGAGGTATTGCTTTTGGTAGTGCTACTACTATTATTAATGTGTGTAAAGTGCTTAATATCAATTCTGATTTTTTATTTCATGATTTAATTAACAATACATCCCCTATTTTAGACAGTATTACAGACAATAAATTCTTAGAAAACTATTTAAAATTAAATGATTATAATAAAAATATTATATCTATGCTTACAAACGATTTGATTAAAATGCAACAAAATGCTGAAAATAAGAAAAATGCCTAGAGTTTAACTTTAGGCATTAATTTATAGTAGTACTTGTCGCACCTGTACCTACTACATTTTCTTGTAAAGACCTCCAAGTATTACATCCTACAATTCCATCTGCTGAAAGTCCTCTTGAACGTTGATAGGAAACAACAGCATTATACGTAGCAGAACCAAAAATTCCATCTAATCCTCCTGTTCTGAATCCTAATGTGTTTAAGTCATCTTGTGCTATTAATACATAATTACTTAAACTCCCTCTTCTTAAGGTCGGAAATCCTCCTGTTGAACAAGCTGGTTTTCCGGAAGCGTTTATCAAAATGCACCCAGGTTGGTGTTAGTGAAATAGGTTCCACATAAGCCCATACACCAGAGTTATTAGCAGAATTCCATAATCTTGTTCTTTGGCTTGATGATAATTTCTGCCCTACATCAAAAGCCACTCCTGCATAGTGTTGACTTTGATTACCGGTGACCGTCCTTCATAAGGTCTTTTAAAAGCAAATCCTACTGGTATTGGTCCTCCATAAATATACCTTTGACTATTCCAACTTTGCATCGTCCTTTTTGTCGTCCATAAAATATTACTCTTGCTAGAGCCCCTAAACTCTCTCACTCTTAATGTTCCATTTGTATTATAAGGCATAGGCTCTGCCTCTCCCCTATAATATATCTCCATCCTATCAGTATCATTATTAAAAACTAATATTTTTGCCACAATCATTGTCCTCCTCTATTTTTTGCTTTCTATATTATATGTAGAATATAAATTTTTGGTGTAACTTTTCTTTTGGGTCAAATTCTATTACTTTTAATTTTAATTCACTTAAATATTTTAATATAAAAATGAACCTAAACTATCAAACTTTTTAGTCTAATATTTAGGTTCATTTCAATTCAATTCCTAACTGTTTTCTATTTTATTTCTCTTGCTTTTACAACAACTCTATGTTTACTATCATCAGTACAAGTAATTAATGTTATTTCTTTTTTTCCATTTGTTAATTGCGTCGTGCAACTAACATCTGTTGGATCCACTTGGTATTTATTATACACTTTATACGAAATGGTTTTACCCGATAAATCCGTTATTTGTATCATATCCCCAGCTTGTAAAGTAGGCACCTTGCTGAAAAATCTATTATTTCTATAATTATGACCTACGATGCAAAAGTTACCAACTTCATTTGGATTTGCTCCCCAAAATTTAGTAGGAGAAATTTTTAGCAATTCTTCTGTCTCTTTTTCTGTATCTGTTGCTCCATCAATAATTGGATAAGTAACATTTATTTTTGGTATATTAATGCTTGCAATTGTTGCATATTGATAGCCACTTTCTGTAACTTGCATTTTCTGATTTAATTGCTTATCCATTTCAGGCTCCTCTTGCGGAATATCATCTAGTACAACCACTAAAACATTATTCTTTGCAACAGTAGTATCTTCCTCTGGAATTTCTAAATTAGCTAAAATTTCTTGTGACACTTGTTCACTTTTATTTCGATCATATTCAGCATAAATATAAGCAGAAATTAAAGCAAACACTAAAAAAATAGACAAAAAGAATTCAATTTTATAGATTTTCTTTTTTCTCTTTAATTCAGGTGTAATATACAATTTTTTTGTAATCAAAATCTGATTCATCTAATTCTCCTTATTTTATACTTCTTTTTTATTATAACATAAAAATCATAAATTGAGAATAGTTTATTCCATTTTTATATAGAATTCATATAATTCGTCAAGTGAAAAGTTAAATGCAATTCTGTAAAGAGTAACTAGAAGTTAGTCT
>CAOJZE010000073.1 GCA_948466095.1 uncultured Clostridium sp. | reverse complement strand
CCCCGCTAAATTGTGGAAGAATTTCCACATACAGATATAAAAAACAACAAAAAACAATAAATTTAAGCTCAATCCAATCCACTTAGAGCATGTACCTAAAAACAAGATAGAAGATATTCGAAACAAGAAAAAATATAGTGGAACATGGTCGCTAAAGAGATTGTCTGCAATGGATTTAAAATGCAAACTTCTATCATTTGCAGATAAATAATCTACTACATCATCTCCCGAAAGCCATTCATTCTCTTGCGAGAAAACAACATCAAAAACTCCACTATCTGCATTTGCAGACATATATGTATAGACTTCATCACAAAACCATATGTCTTTTTGTCTACCTAGTGAAAAAAAGACACACATAATTATAAACAGTCCTGATAGAAAATATGCATCCTTTTCTATCCAAATATTATGTTTAAAATTATTTAATAAAAATTTCATTTTTTCATATCAATTCCTTTCTTTATATTATAGTAAACATGTGAATAAAGAAGAAATTCTATTATTTAATTAGCGATTCATCTAATAGTTCAGTATATAATTCGTAAGTTTGTTTAGCTGTTTTTTCCCAGCTAAACATATTAGCCCTTTCTTTTCCCAATAATTTATATTTTTGTCGTAATTCTTGATTATTAATCATACTCTCTATACATTCCATCAATTCCTTCTCATTATCTGGATTAAAATATAGTGCAGCATTGCCCCCAATTTCTGGTAAACAGCTAGAATTGCTAGAAATAACGGGACAATTATTTTCAAACGCTTCTAATAGAGGAAAACCAAATCCTTCATATTTAGATGGATAAACAAAACATATTGCATTTTCGTATAAATATGCTAATATAGCATCTTCAAGCTCTGCTTGAATAATGTTCTTTTCAATTTTTAATTTTTTGATTAAATCTAATTCTTTATTATCAAAATCCCCTCCCCCTACCATAAATAAAACAATATCATTTTTCTTATGAATAATATTGGCAATAGCTCTTATAAGAATTTCCGCATTTTTATATCCGTCACGTTTCCCAACAAATAATATATATTGGGATGGAATATTGGGGAATTTAATCTTCTCATTTTTAGAAAGATGATTTGTGCCATGATAAATTACTCTAATTTTATTAGCCGGTATATCAGGATAAAACTTCAAAATATCACGTTTTGTATTTTCAGAAATAGCAATAATTGCATCTGCATTATATATAGCTTTTTTCTTAATTTTAACATCTTTTAAATTATATGGAGTATATATCTCATGAATCATATCATGTATTGTCACAATCATTTTTCCTTTGCAAAACATGTGAATATAAGAGGCATACCACGTAGGATGAATAATATCATAATGTCTTATAAATAATAAGCAAATAGTATATATTCTATTTATTAATTTAACAATCCTTTGAAGCCATTTATTTTTTAAAATATATAAATTACTATTCTTATATTCAGCTAAATAACTATTTTTAGAACATAATGCAGGAATATCTATAGAAACATTACTATATTTCTTTAATTCCTTTGTCAACTCTATATGGTATCTTGATACTCCGCCATACTGTTGCGTGCAAAATATCTGATGATCATACAATATTTTCATAATTAGCTCCTTGGTTCAGTTCTAAATGTTTCTTTTTATAGTTTCCAAAAACCTCACGCCCTACAATCAACCAAAATGTATTAAAATATAATGGAAAAAAAGTATTATCTATTAGTCCCCTTAATGAAACAAATATCATAATTATCAATAAACAATTTTCATTTTTTTTATGTAAACGGAACATCATGATTGTTAATATCAAAATAAAACCAACTAAAAATATTGCTCCATATTTTTGTAAAATATTTACATATAGGCAATCCACATAGTTATATTCTCCTGTTTTTCTATTTCCAAATATATCCAGTCCATTTCCTACATATTGAATTCGCATTCCTAACAGTTTACATCCATATAAATTTAATGCATTTTTTCCTAATGCTAACCGATTTTCTAGAATAGTATTTACTCTCACTAACCAATATATATCAGAATTATAAATAATGGTTAGAAAAATACCAGTCACAGAACATATAACAAAAGACATATTCATGAACCAGTTTAAACATTTTCTTTTCTTTAAAATATTAGGGAATTTCGAAGCTAAATAAATAGAAATAATTATGCAACTGCCACTTACAAATGCTAGCCTTGAGCGTGTTTGATAATAAATTCCAAAAGATATTATAAACCAAGTAATACAGCGTAACAGTGAAGGATGTTTTCTATGTAAATATAAATCTAAAGATAATAAATTAAGCACAACTATAGATGCATTCAAAGCATATGTAAAACCCAAATAATATCTATCTCTTTCAGCTACTAATGTGTCTAGATAATTAGGAATAATCCCTATATATGCGCTAAATATAGTTCCTATTAATAATGTTCCTATTAACCAAAAAGAAAATCTTGCAATTTTCTCAAATGGTATATCACGAGCAGAATAAATATAGAAAAAAAAAGGCAAGAGAGAAAATTGCCCCACCATTCTTCTTAACAACACTATTGAAAAAGCCAAGCAAATACAGAATCCGACGATTTCCATATAAGACATCTTTTTAAAAAAAATTTCTTTTATGATAAGTATAACTAAACATAAAATAATTAAACATTTATAAATAGTTTCTTGGAAAAATAAAGAATAGAAAAAAGTAGTTGTTAAAAATGTATAAATCAAATATATACCATAAGATACAAAATAAAAAAATTCCTCTTTACTTATAAATTTTGAAAATGTTTTGAACATTTTACTTAATATTCTCCTCTATATATCTTATATGAGTGTTTGAGATCTATAATTTCAGTGTAATGATGTGCTATACGTTTCTCTTTAGGTGGCATTTGCATGTAATCCCCGTATACTTGTTTTAACCATTTGTCACTTTTTAAAGGAATTCTTAATTTAATTCCTTCAAAATCAACCAATCTTCCTTTATCATACCATGCAATAGGAACTATCTCTTTTTCTTTCCATGCTCCTCCATGGTTTGCTAATTTACTTCCCGTTTTACAAGATTTTATAATTTTTTCTCTTGCAAGAACCGCAATTTTATAGTCAGAATAAATAAATCTAGATAATCTAATTGCAATTTTACTTCTTATAGAATAGTTAGGCTTAATTTTAAAATAAAGTTCATCTCTTATTCGTATTTCTGTTAATTTTTTCCGAAATTCTAGAATACTCTGAATAATTCTATTTTCTGGATAAACATCTAATGGAAATATATCAATAAATACTCCATGATTAATATTAAAATCCTTTACTGCCGTCTCAATAAATGTTGTATTGGAATCCCTAAGTTTAGCAAAATTATATGGATATTCAGGGTCTGATAAATATGTTTGGATAAAATAATTTGGAGGAAATAATGGCTGAGCCATTTTCAAAAATATCTCATAATCTTTTCGGGGCATTCCAACATCTAAGTCATCATCCCATGGAATATAACCTGAATGTCGAACTGCTCCAAGCATTGTTCCCCCCATCAAATAATATGTTAAATTTAATGTTTGACATACATCAACAAATTTTTCACACATTTCAAGTTCATGCTTTTGAAGTTTTCTAATCTCTTCAGATGTTAATTCAGCCATTATATTTCCTCCTCAGTTTTCATTTCTCAGTACAAATAATTTAATAATATCTATATTGCATATCACCTCAAGACACACTATTACTATCATAATAAAATAATGAATTGTATTTTCCCAATATGAAAGCAATAATAACGATAAAAAAAGAAATATTTGTAACGCATATTGCTTATTTTTAAAATCTAAAGCTATGTATTTTTGAGTGTCTATTAATCTATATACAAAAACACTTATATAACTTATACAAGTAGCAATTGCAGCACCTTGGATTCCTAACACAGGAATAAGAAAAAAATTAAGAAAGACATTAATCATTGCTCCTACAGTTGCTGAAAAAAGATTCCCTTTCATGTCTTTTTCTACATAATAAGGCGTTCCTATAAATGTTCCCAAACTAGAAAATGCAAAACCCACAATTAAAACAGGTGTATATTTCCATGCTTCAAAAAAGTCTGCACTTACATATATTCTCATAAAAGGCTTAATAAAAACTAATAACACAGAGGAAAATAATACTATAAATCCCACATAAGCTTTAAATATTTTATTTGTAAATTCTATATTATTCTGTGTGTCTTTTACTTTAACTGCTGTAAATTGCCATGCTTGAAAAAAAATATTACATACTGTAGAAATCATGGTTGGGATTTTATAAGAAATCGTATATATTCCATCTATACCTATCATATAAGTAACCATTATTCTATCAGAAAAATTTGACACCCACCACATTAATGAATTAGGAATAAGAGGTAATGAAAAAATAATCATTTTTCTAAACAGCCTTCGATTAAAATTCCATTTAAATAATACCAAATATTGTTTTCCCACAATAATAGCAATAATGCTTGAAACTGAATAGCCTATGATATACGATAAAAAATATCCTTCAACACCTAATCTAAAATTTTTTAAAAATAAAATATTTAAAAGAGCAATTATAATCGTTGAAGCAATACCACATATGGTATATGTAACCATTTTTTCTCGTCCACGTAAATATTCTAAAAAAACAAGATTTGATGTCATGGATACACTATAAAAATACACCTGTATTATATGCTGATTTATATTTTTCATAAAACTTGAACATGGAAATATCAACAGTCCAACCAAATGTCCAAATATGATCATTATAAACGCATTTGTTAAAATCGAATCATAATCTGCATTTTTATCCAAAGAATATCTTTTAATTGCTTCATGAATATTGAACATCAAAAACGGGCTTATTATTGTACATATAGTAAAAATCAAATCAATTGTTCCATATTCTTCTGTAGTTAGTACATGTGTATAAAATGGAACAAGAAAAAAAGCGATAAGCTTTGTACTAAAATTTCCAACAGAAAAAATAATGGTATTTGTTAATAAATATTTTCCTCCTTGAAATGCCTTTTTCATGCTTATATACCTATAATTGTTCCTGTATAAAAATTAATTATTTAAATCATTCTTTATTTGCGTAGTACTAATTTCTGGTGTTCTTGTGAGATATAGCACATCAACACCTTCTTCCTTTAAAAAATCAAATTTCCCTTCCCAATCATCTCCGATAACAAATATATCAATGTGATACTCATGTGCATCATGTTTTTTTTGTTCCCAACTTTCTTCAGGTATAACCAAGTCAACATAGCGAATAGCTTCTAGTAATGCCTTTCTTTGCTCATATGTAAAATAACATTTTTTCTGTTTTTCATTCCAATTAAATTCATCTGTAGAAAGACATACTATTAAATAATCACCTAATGCTTTGGCACGCCTAAGTAAATTTATATGTCCATAATGCAAAAGGTCAAATGTACCATATGTAATAATTCTCTTCATTTTCAATTTGCTCCTTATTATTTATTCTTAAGTATAAAATCACTATTTAAAAAATATTTTTTTATTTTTTAGAATATTATATAAACCATATTTTTTTGCTTTTCTTGCCAAAAAATCTCTACATATTTTTTTCAACTTTATTCCTTTTACTTTCCATACTGGCTCACCTGAAGAAATAGCTATGCGACTTGCTTCATTAAATACTTTTATAGGATTGGTATCGCTTATACCTCCTGCTTGAAATATAGTTAATTCTTTATCTACATAAGAAAATTTTACTCCTGCACAATACATCCTATATAAAAGTTCTTGGTCCATACAATATTTATATTGAATATTATATCCCCCAACTTTTCTATATGCTTTTAAAGTAATAAATGTCGAAGGATGAATCATAACCATTTCATATAATAATATACCAAGGTGACATGGAATTTGTATTTTAGGTTTTGAAATAAACTCTAAATTATTTATTTTATCTACCCATATACAATTACCATAATAAATATCTATATCTTTTGTATATATCCTTTGTAATATTTGGGATGTGTTTTTAAGTAATTCATCATCCGCATTAATAAGGCCAATCAGCTCTCCTGTTGATATAGCAATTCCTTTATTAAAAGCATCCGAAATTCCTTCATCTTTTTGTGACTGATAAATATAGGAAACTCCTAATGCTAGAAATTTTTCAATATAAGATTTTACTATTTTCATGGTATTGTCTGTTGACCCACCATCTATAATAATATACTCATATACAGGGACTATTTGATTAAGCACTGATAAAATAGTTTTTTCAATATTCAACTCCGCATTATAGCATACTGTTATTATTGAGATTTTTACCATATAGCTCCTTATAAATATTCCATATAATCTTTCAATTCTAGATGTTTTTTCCCATAGTCAATAGTATTTCCTATAATTCGTGCCGGATTTCCTACAACAATAGAATTATCAGGAATCTCTCCTTTTATAATTGCGCAAGCTCCTATTATAGAATTATTACCTATGACTGTTCCTGGTAAAATAGTAACTCTAGCCCCAATAAAACAATTATTTCCTATAGAAATAGGGGATAAAAAATACCCCCCCCCTTCTTATTCTTGTCAATACTATGCAAAGCACTATTGATTGAAAAATCATGTGTCAACATCAATACTTCTTTTGATATAGTAACATTTTTTCCAATTGTAATTATGCTATAATCATAATTATCAAAATAAACAGTTGGGTCAATATATCCGCTATCCAATTCAATGTTCATCCCATAACAGTGTAATAATTTATGATATAAATAAATATATCTAGACTCACTAAATATTTTTATAGTTCTTATATATAACCATTTAACTTTATAAATTAACTTATTCCATTTGTTATGTTTTAAATCTTGTTTTCTCATATATCTAAATCCTTTAATAGCTTTAGTTGTTTATAAATATTTATTAAGAAACCATAATTTTTCACTTCTGTATAATATTGATAATAATTTTCTAATGTAGTTTTATAAATATTTTTATATTCTATAACTTTTCTCATTGCAAAAGATATTTCTTGGGGATTATTAATCTCAAATTTAAACCCACTTATACCTTCTGTAACAATACTTTTTACATTTCCCAAATCAGAACAAATAATGGGTGTTCCCACAGAATATGCCTCCACAACACTCATTGGAAACCCTTCATACCACTGAGTTGGTAAAACCAATGCTTTACTATTAGCCAATACTTCTCTTACATTTTCATTAGGAACAAACCCACAAAGTTCCACATTTAGCTTATTTTTTTTAACGAATTTTCTACACCATTCTTCCATTGGGCCTGTTCCACATATCACAAGCTTTGGAGCCTGTTTTCCCATTTCCCTCCAAGCTTGCAAAAGTAAATCTATTCCTTTTAACTTATCCAATCTTCCTGAAAATAAAAATTGATTTTTTCTCTTTTCTCCAGGAATAAACGATTGTGTACCCTCTACAAAATTAGGTTTCACAAAAACCATATCCGCCTTAACTTGCCTTAATTTCAATAACTTTTCTCTATTAAAATCCGTCAAACAAATATAATTTATCTTTCCATAAATCCCCATTATTCTGTGAAATTTTGTGTTTATTACACAAGCCAATGTCTGCCATTTACTGTTTCTATAGCAATTATGCTTTATTGCACACCACAAACCCTTTTCCACACAATCTTCACAGATATGTCCATCTCTATAAAAAGTAGCTCCTGGACATAAAAGGCGAAAATTATGAACCGTTTGTACTACTGGTACATCAAGACTCAATGCTGCATAATAGACCGATGGACTAATCAAATTCAGTGTATTGTGTACATGCACAATATCAATTTTTTCTTGTTTGATAATCTTTTTAATATCCCGATATGTTCTAAAATTAAAAATAGTATTAATAGGCAAAAATAATTTCTGAAGCTTGCTCATTTCTTTGAGTTCAGAATTGTCTCTGCTGTAAAATACAACATGATGGCCATACTTTTTGAGCATCTGTATCTCATTTGCCACAACAGTATCCTCGCCTCCAGGAATTTGATAATAATTATGAATCATTAATATTCTAAATTTACGTGTATTCATAATCATTTTCCCCTAATCATTGCGTGCCATATAAATTTTGTATTGGTATGAAAATATCTTCGAAATAATCTCTTGGGGTCTTGTATAAGCCTATAAAACCATTCCATATTTCTTTTCTGCATCCATATGGGTGCCCTTTTAATATTTCCTGCCAGATAATCAAAGGCTGCTCCTACTCCTACCATAAACCCTTGCACATTTCCTTGATGTACTGCCATCCAGTTTTCTTGTTTAGGTGCCCCTAATCCCACCCAGACAAAATCTGGGTTTGTATAATTAATTTGAGCAATAATCTCTTTGTCTTCTTCTTCTGTTATTGTTTTAAATGGAGGACTATACATTCCTACAATCTGAATACCAGGATATTTTTTTTCTAATTTTTCTTTTAATTTTTTAAGGGTATCTTCGGTAGAACCATATAGGTAATGTTTCCACCCTTTTTCAATAGAAATTCTCAAAATTTCTTCTAAATAAGAGGGGCCTGTTGTCCTGCTCATAGTTTTATAGCCACGTTTTTGTCCCAAAAAAGCAAGCGGCCCACCATCTGGAATCGCCATAATACCACCATTTTGAACAGCACAATAACTTGCATTTTCATAAGAAGTAATGGTGGTATGTACATTAGAAACACACATGTAATCTCCAGATAATTCTTTAATATATTTATCTGTAAATTCCAAAAGCCACTCCATGTCAATCGCTGCAATATTTACTCCTAGAATGTTACATGTAGGAATTATATTTTTATCAACTTTATGAGTATATGTTTCACTCATTGACATCGTGGTTTACTCCTATAGCTGTTATTATTTGTTGAGAATTAATAAAAAAAGAAGGACGATTCAGATAATTCTTTTACCTTGTATCCTTCAAGCACATGTCTCTAAATCTATAACAAATTCACATGGAATTATTCTAAAAATGGTCACTAAATCCGCCCTTTAACGAATATCTCCAAATTTCTCACTAACTTAGCATCT
>CAOJZE010000072.1 GCA_948466095.1 uncultured Clostridium sp. | reverse complement strand
ATTTTAGGGTATGCAAAATTTGTCGCCTATTTTACACACCCTATTTTACATTCTCCTTATTTCTTATATTTGAAAATACTAGCTTTAAATTTATATTTCTATTGGCATCAAATTCGATTTTATCTATTAATTTATTTAATACTTGCTTTGTTATCTTTTCTGTGTTTAAAAACTCCTCAGATAGCTTTTTAATTTGATTATAGCTTATTGTATGTTTTGATTTTTCTATTTCAATTTGCCCCTGTATCTCACAAATTTGCTTTTTGTAATTTTGAATTTCTTTTTCTTTTTGTTCTTTTATAGATACAAACATCTCATCATCTATTTTTGATTCTAATTTATCATTATATGCAACTTTTATATGTTCATATAGCTTATCAGTCTTTTTCTTCAATAAATCTTTTCTATTTTCTAATCTTATACATTCAGAATTTATATTTTTTTCTAAATTTGACATTATACTTTTTATATCATTATCATTTATATTAATACTTTTACATTCATTTTCTATAATAGGTATAATTATATTATATATTTTTTTACTACTAATTGATTTCGTATTATTACACTTTTTATTACTTCCTTTGTTTGCTTCTGAACATATATAAGAATTAATTTCACATATTCCATTTTTTGTTGCTTTTTCTTTGTGTTTTAAGGTTGATATACTTCCACATTCTTTGCAAAATACTAATCCTTTAAAAATATCATCATACTTCCTATTTCGATTGTTTTTGAACTTATCTTTCAAAGTTTGGCATTTATTAAATGTTTCTATATCAATAATTGGACTATGTGTATTTTCTACAATTATTTGCTTGTCTATTGGATTTAATATTCTTTCTTTTCTTCTGAAATTAGGTTTTACAGTTTTTGCTCCTACCATTGTTCCTATATATACTGGATTACCAATTATTCTAGTAATAGTAACTTCCGTCCAACCTTTGTTATTAGATTTTACACCTTTTACTTTTAGATATTCTCTTGGTGGCATAATATTTCTATCATTTAAACTTTTTACAATTTCGGTTCTAGTACAACCTTTTGAGTATTTATCAAAAATTCCTTCTATTACCCAAGAAACCTCTTTATCTATAACCAATTTATTCTTATTATCTTGGCTTTTTTTATATCCATATGGAGCTGTGTTTCCTTGAAACAACCCTTGTTTTGCTTTTGCAATTTTTACTGCTTTAATCTTTCTTGATGTTTCTTTTGGATATAATTCACTTATTACTGCTTTAAATGATACTAAATCATCATCCTCATTATAATAGGTATCTATGTTGTCTTGTGTTGCTGTTATAAATCTAACTTTTTTTGATGGGAAATATTCTTGATAATATCTTAAAACCATATTTGTATTACGTCCTAGTCTTGATAAATCCTTTACAACTACCATATTCACAATGCCATGTTCAATATCTTGTATCATTCTTATAAAATGTGGTCTATTAAAATTTGTTCCTGTATAACCATCATCAGGATAATTGTCAATTATTTCAAAGGTATTTTGTGGTTCTCTTAATTGTAAATCAGATATGTATTGTGTTAATATTTTTTGTTGGTTTTTTATACTTTCGCTTTCTTTTTTTCCGTCATTATCATCTTTTGAAAGTCGTTCATATAATGCAACATAGAAATGTTTGCTGTTTATGTTGTCTACTTTGTTCAATCTTGCCTCCTTCTCTTAAAGTTAGACAACCATTTAAGTTATTCACCTTATATTACTATAACTAAAGTAATGTAAAATGTAAATGGTTATTTAACCTTTTTCAAGGATTTTATTTGCACAGTATTCCTCAAATATTTGTAGTATGATATTTTTTAAATCTTGTTTTCCATATTCAACTTTAATGTCGTAATTTACTTTTTCCATATACATACACCTCTTTAAATAAGTATTTTTTTGAGATAGGTTTATGCATAAAACCTAAGCAAATATTATATTTACACGCATGAAAAAGCAGAAGCCAGTTTCTAACTTCTGCTAAAAATAATATTTGATAGTAATAATATATCATATTAAAATTGCAATGTATACTGCAGTATTTTGCAAGATTTTATGTTACTTTTAATTAAATGCATTTATACTTGTAATTTATAAATCTGTTTTTGTAATAGAATAAACTACTAAATCATCGAATCCTTCTTTTATCTTGTTGATTCTACGTTCTCTTAAAATTCCATCTTTTTTCATTCCTACTTTTTCCATTACTCTACCACTTGCTGGATTTGAAGCATGATGTTTAGCTTCTATTAAATGAAAAGTACATTCATCTAATAAAAATTCTACTACTATCTTTAAACTTTCAGTTGCATAACCATTTCCCCAAAACTTTGATCCAAAAACATAACCCACTTCACAATTATTATGTTTTTTACTTATCTCAATAACACTTATATTTCCTATAATTTCATTGGTATCTTTAAGTTCCACAACCCAATTATAACTTCCATTATCGTATTCTTTAATCCATTCATTTATAATTTCTTTTGTTTCTTTATAATTTTTATGAGTATTAAATGAAACATATTTAGTAACATGTTTATCACTTGCCCAATTATCATACATTTTTATGTAATCATTTTCATTAAATTTTCTCAAAATTAGTCTATTTGTTTCTAATATTTTTGTTCCTATGTTTTTCATTCTTATCCCTCACTTTTAAATTTAACTATAATTTGTGTTTACTCCTTAGTATATTCATCTCCACAAATTTCTAACAAATTCCCCTCTGGAGCTTTTATTGTAAAATAATAATATGGTTCTGTAATATTAACATATATCATTTCTGAAGTTTCTCCAAGATTCAAATTTTTTATTCTTAAATAGTCTGCCTTTAAATTTTCTGTATAAAAATTTAAAGTAATAATATTATTAAATTTTCTATCTTGTGCTTTATTAAAATCTTCTATATAAGCCTGATTATAATTAACATTATTTTTATTTTTTATTTTATCTTCATCAAATTTTCTATTATAAATTGATAATTTATTTCCAATTTCAAATTCTCCCCATCTATCTTTAGTATAAATATTAGGTTTAATCTGTAATATTTTTTCATAGAAATCTACTACTTCTTTAAATTTACTTGTTTCAATATAAGTACAACATAATTCCATAACTTTCCCTCTATAAACTATTTATTTAATACTTTCTATAAATGCAGGATAAGGAAAGCAGAGACTTTCCTACCAACACATAGAAAGACAAGCTTTCTAATCCTCTGCTAATACAAAATATTACAGAGAATATGCAGAGTGCATACATTTCAGTGTATTTAATCTTTTCAAACTTGCTATTTATCTGTATTACAAAGAATTTGATTCTTAATTTTGCTATATCCAAATTATACTTCATCATTTTTAGATTTGTTTATATTTTCAGTTTCTAACAATAATATATCAAAATCTGATAAGAATTTTTTATCTTGAATTACCCTATATTTTTCGTATTCTTTTTCTGCTTTCTCATCCGCTTCTTTTTTTGATATTTTTCCTTTACCTTCTAAAATATCATAATGTCTTATAGATAACACTATATCAACTTCTTTTTTCCAATCTTTCATATACATTGGAATATTTCTCTCAGCATTATCTTCGGCTATATCAAGAAAAATATTTACTACATTATTCAAATTTTTTAGTTCTATTTCAGATAAATAATTCTTTGCAATTGTTACATCTGATTTTAATATTTTTCCTTCAGGTGCTTCTTTCCATGTAGTTAATCCCATATTTTCTTTTTTACTATCAGCTCTATTGTATATAATTTCTGCTGCAGTATTTTTTGTTATAGCAAAATGAAACTTATTTTGAATAGTCGCATAAAATTCTCTTGCTAAATCACTGGTTTTATCATAATCTAAACTACATTCTGCAAAAATATCTGTAATTTTTTGATAAAACATTCTCTCACTTGTTCTTATTAGTTTTATTTTTTCTAATAATCTTTTAAAATACTCTTGATCTGATTTTTGCCCTTTTAAAAATCGTTCTTCATTTAAACTAAATCCTTGTATCATATATTCTTTTATTATTTTATTTGCCCACGTTCTAAATTTAATTGCTTTTTTTGAGTTTACTCTAAATCCAATAGAAATAATCATATCTAAATTATAATATTTAATTTTATATTTTTGTTTTCCTGAATTACCCATACGTTCCATTTTGGAACATGTGCTATTTTCTTCAAGTTCATTTTCATTGTATATATTATTTATATGTTTTGTAATAGCTGGTCTTTGTACATCAAATAAATCTGCTATTGCATTTACATTTAACCATACATTTTCATCTTGTAAGATAACTTCTATTTGCAAATTTCCTTCATCATCAGTATAGAATATAATATTGTTTTCATTTCCAATTAAATTATTGTCCATATTATATCAACCTCATTTCTTATTTTTTATATGTTATCAAACATTAGTTCTTTTGTCAATTGAATTTATACTTTTTCTAAAAATACAAAAGGAATACAAAAAACTGTACTCCTTTATTTAAAATTCATTAGCATATAAAGTTTCTAAAAATTTTGGTTCATATTTTCTACCTTCATAATTGCTAATTCTATTATATTTTTTATAATTTTTATTTTTACTTTTTAATACATTAACATTTTTGAGGTTATCTTGTTGAACTTTTTGATAATACTTATTATGAATTTTTCTTTATCATTTAAATTATTGTCTGATAATACACTTATTGGCATAAATAACCCTTTAAATACTACTTTTTTATTAATATCTTTTATATCTACTAATGGATATAATTTTCTTTCTTCTGTATTATTTCTCGGAATAATATATATATATTTTTTATCTTGTAATGTATTTATTACACTTGAAATTCTTTTAGTTGACCTAGCAAGTAAATCTTCTAAATATTTATTTCTTATACTGCAATAACCCTTATTATTACTAAAAAATAATATTAAGGAATAAATTATTTTTTCTTTATCTTTTAAATTTTTATCTGTTAAAATTTGATATGGTATCCATAAACTAGCTATTTTAAATTTGTTTTCCATCTGTTTTCTCCTTAGTTTTAATTTAAAATAGGTTTTATGAACCAAATCTCAAAATATTTAATTAGGTGAATGGTTGTCTACTCTAAGTTTTAATCATTCTCCTTATCATTACAGCATCTTATATTGCATGTAAAGGTGACCCAATTGCAAACTTACAAGAAGACTTAGCAGCAGAGCAAAAAGCAAGAGCAACTTACGAAAAACTAATTGACCTTTGTCGTGATAATCCAGATGTATTAGACCCATTAAGATACTTAAGACAAAGAGAAGTTGTTCATTTCCAAAGATTTGGAGAAGCCCTTAGAGGTGTTCAAGACAAATTAGCAGAGAAAAAGTTTTATATGAATGATATGAAACCATATGATAATGATAATAATTGTGGTTGTAACTAGTCAAAAGTCCTCCTACTAGGAGAACTTTCCTATAATATAAAAAAGAGGCATTATAAAATGTCTCTTTATATCTTTAATCTAAATAATTATCTATATTTTTAATAAAAATAGCACTTTCTAAAATATCCAAAATTCCGTAAGTTACAATAATGCCCCCTACTATTTGTAACATAGCACCATTATTAATTAAAATATATATTCCAGCAACAATCATTGTAATCGCAAACAATAATGTCAACAGCCATAATTTTGATTGATAATCCTTCCATACAATAGTTGTTTGTAAATTCATAATTCCACTATAAATAATCCAAATAGCAATTAATATTCTAAAAACAGAAAGTATAATATTAGCACAAAACATAATGATAATCCCTGTTATAATTGCCACAATCGCAATCCCTAATAAATAATTATCATTTTTACCAGATGCAAAATAGTCAATTCCCTTCAATATTCCCATTGCTACACAAATAGCACCCAATAAAATAGAAATAATTGACATGATTGACTCTGGTCTTGCAATTAGCATAATGCCAAATAATACAAATAATACAGACACAATCATATCTGTCCAGCTTGATTTTTTCAAAAATTTCTCCATATAAATTCCTTCTTTTCCTTATTTATTATCATCTATACTATAACACAATCTTTTTAAATTGTACATAATTTTAAGAATTTTTTAACATTCTTTTGTAAACTTTTCTACCCTATAAAAATAACGCTCTTATCCCATGATATAAGCGTTATTTAGATTTTCCTTATACATTTTCTGTTTCTTTTTTAGCCATTACTTCTTTTCCATCATAATACCCACAATTTTTACAAACTCTATGTGGCATTACTGGTTCATGACAATGTGGACAAGTTGATAATGTTGGATTTTCTTTTTTCCATGTTGACCTTTTTTTATGTGTTCTTGCTTTTGACCATCTTCTTTTTGGTTGTGCCATTCTAAATCCCTCCTTGCTTTTAGATATAGGTATATATCTGTTTCTATTTTTTTCCTTGTTTTTTTAGTGACTATAAAATTATACAAGTAATTTCCTATTTTGTCAATAGCTGTTTTTTAGGATTCACAATATTTTTTATACAATCGTTTCATATTTGCCTTTGTCAAAGTTTGAGCAATGCCCTGCTTTGCCACTTCTGTCAAAACAGCAGTTGTAAAATCTCTTATCTTAGGATTCATTTCCAATTGATTTTTCTCCTTCTCTTCCCAATAAGATAATTCAAACTCTTTCGTCCAATTTTTTCCTTCATAAATGATGCCAGCTGCTATTTTATCGCAAATCATTTCCACAGCATATGGATAAGGAATTATAGGATTTACTTCTGGTGCATTATAGTCTGTCCAATATTGTACATGATGCCTATTTCTTCCTTTATGATGTAACCATGCTTCTGAATATCCTTTGTCTCTTTTTGCTTCTGTTATGGGAGAATGATTGCCTACATAATAGTTTGCACTTTCCCAAAATTCTGTTGGCGAATATTTGGATAAGTCATGCACGAACCCTCTCCATGGCTCCCCTACTTTACAACATAGTTTGAAAACAATCCATTTATGGTGTGTAATTAGTTTTAAATGTTTGGTTATATTTTTTATTTTCATTCTTTTTCTCCTCCCCTATTAGTCTACTATAACTTTTTGGGGAAATCAATAAATTTTATTGTGTTTTTTGCATACAATATAAAGATATATTGCATTTTTACAAAGTTTATTCTATTTTACTCATGACTCCCAACTTCGTACAGTCTGTAATTGCATAACAGACTGTGTACTCGTTGGTCCCCCCAAATTGTCATTCATAAAATAAAATAAACTTTGCAATATTAAAATATAAAAAATAAGTGGAGGTTATTATGTGTGGATTTGTTGGATTTTCCAATCAAAAAGAAAAAATTACACAAGATAGAAATATCATAGAAAAAATGAATCAAGTACTTACGAAAAGAGGTCCTAATGAAAATGGTTATTACATACAAGACCATATTGCTATGGGTCATAAGAGATTGATCGTGATTGACCCAAAAGGTGGCAAACAACCAATGATTGAAAAAGGTTCTTATGGTGATTTTGTTATTTGCTATAATGGTCAAATCTATAATACAAAGGAACTTAGAAAAACATTAGAAGAAAATGGATTTACTTTTCAAGGTCATTGTGATACTGAAATTTTATTAAAAAGCTATATTCATTATGGTAATGACGTAGTTCATCATTTGAATGGCATTTTTGCTTTTGCCATTTGGAATACCAAAAAACAAGAATTATTTTTAGCTCGTGACCATTTTGGTGTAAAGCCTCTATTTTATACGATAAAAGATAATACTTTAATTTTTGCGTCTGAACTAAAAGCCATTTTTGAATATCCTAGTGTTACTAGAGAACTAGATGAACAAGGGATTTCCGAAATGTTTGGCATTGGCCCTGCCCATACGCCAGGAACTACCATTTTTAAAGATATTTTCGAAATCAAACCTGCTCATTTTGGAATCTTTAATGCTTCTGGTCTGCACCTAGAAAAATACTGGAAATTGAAATCAAAAGAACATACTGATACTTTTGCTCAAACTTGCGAAAAAGTAAAATTTCTATTGCATGATTCCATAACCAAACAATTGGTTTCTGACGTTCCTCTATGCACCTTTCTTTCTGGCGGATTAGATTCTAGTATTATCACCAAATTTGCTGCTGACTATTGTGAAAAAGAAGGCTTACCGCCTTTAGATACCTATTCAATTGATTACGTAGATAATGATAAAAATTTTGTTAAAAGTGATTTTCAGCCAAATTCTGATAACTATTACATTGAGTTAATGAATAAAAATTTACACACCAATCATCATAATATTGTAATTGATACACCAGAACTTGCTTGTCATCTAGAAGATGCTATGATAGCTAGGGATATGCCAGGCATGGCAGATATTGACTCTTCCCTATTATTATTTTGCAAAAATGTAAAAGATGAAATGACAGTTTCCTTAACTGGTGAATGTGCCGATGAAATTTTTGGTGGCTATCCTTGGTTTTTCCGTGAAGATGCTTTAACTAGTAATACTTTCCCTTGGTCTATTGCTTTATCGGAAAGACAAGATTTATTACATCCTGAAATCAGTAAAAAAATCAATTTAAAGGAATATGTTGATTTTCGCTATCAAGAAAGTTTAGCAGAAATAGAAATTTTAGATACTGATTCCAAAGAAACGGCTGAAAAAAGAAAAATTTCACATTTGACTTTGAATTGGTTCATGCAAACCTTGTTAGACCGAAGCGATAGAATGGCTATGTATAATGGTTTTGAAATTCGTGTTCCTTTTTGCGATTATCGATTAGCAGAATATGTATGGAACATTCCTTGGGAAGTGAAGGCTTTGAATGGTAGGGAAAAAGGCTTGCTTCGCTATATCGCAAGAGATTTTCTTCCAAGTGAAATTGTGGATAGAAAAAAATCTCCTTATCCAAAAACTCATAATCCTACTTATTTAGCTAAGGTTAAGTCTATGTTGACTGACATTATGAAAGATAAAAATGCTCCGATTAACAATTTGTTGAATCGTGAATTTATTTTGAATATTTTGAATACAGATGGCAAGGTTTTTACTCGTCCTTGGTTTGGTCAGTTAATGACAGGTCCACAATTAATGGCATACCTTTGTCAGGTTAATATGTGGCTTG
>CAOJZE010000071.1 GCA_948466095.1 uncultured Clostridium sp. | reverse complement strand
CAATCTGTTATGCAGTTGGGAGTTAATTTATAAAAAATACATTAAACTTAAAGATAATTCTCTTGTTAAACTCATAAAATTTCTAATTTGAAATATACTAACCATAGATAAGGAGGAATTTTATGAGTATGAATTTTGCAATCATTGGTGGAGATTTAAGAATTATAAAATTAGCGAAAATGTTAGCAGAAGAAGGGAACACCGTATATACGTATGGAATAGAAAAGGCAGAGGAATTAAAAAGTGTAACGAATATTATATTTTGTGAAAAATTAAAACATGCCATTCAAAATACAGAAATAGTAATTGGACCGATTCCATTTTCCAGTAATGGTAAAGATATTAATACACCATTTAGTGAACATACCATTTCTATTCGAGAGTTTATGCATGAGATGAATGCAAAAATTTTGATAGCAGGGAGTATATTACCAGAGATATATGATTTAGCCAATGATGAATATGTTGAGATTATTGACCTTATGAAAAGGGAGGAATTGGCGGTATTAAATACAATTTCAACAGCAGAAGGTGCCATAGAAATTGCTATTTCCAATACCAATAAAATCATACATGGAAGTGAAATTTTGATTTTAGGTTTTGGAAGAATTGGAAAAGTATTGGCTAGAAAAATGGCAGGATTATCGGCTAAGGTTACTTGTGCAGCTAGAAAGGATGAAGATTTTGCATGGATTCGAGCATATGGTCATAAAGCTACTAATATCAATACCTTAGGAGAAAGTTTATCGCAATATGATATGATTATTAATACAGTGCCTCATTTAGTTTTAACCCCAGAAAGATTGCAATATGTGGATAACGATTGTTTGTTAATTGATTTGGCTTCTAATCCAGGAGGAATTGATAAAAAGGCGGCTAAAGATAGGAATCTAAAATTGATTTGGGCTTTGGCGTTACCAGGGAAAGTGGCTCCTATTACAACAGCTGAATTTATTAAAGATACGATTTATAATATTTTGAAGGAAATCTATAAGAAATAAATTGGAAGATAGAAAAGAAAGGAAAAGAAGATGTTAATAGAAATAATAAAATCAGTTTTATTTGGAATTGTAGAAGGTATTACAGAATGGTTACCAATTAGTAGTACAGGACATTTAATTTTAGTAGAACAATTTGTAAAACTAAAAGAAGTTTCACCAGAATTTTGGGGAATGTTCCAAGTTGTCATACAATTTGGTGCAATTTTAGCAGTTGTACTACTGTATTGGAATAAAATATGGCCAATTACCCAGAACAAAAAAGAAGCCATAAAGCCAACAGGAGTATTATCTTATTTGAATAAACATACTATGATATTATGGGCGAAAATTTTAGTGGCTTGTGTCCCCGCAGCAGTGATAGGAGTATTTTTCGATGAGGTTTTTGAAGAACTTTTTTACAATCCATTTTGTATTGCCATTGCTTTAATTGTGTTTGGTGTTGCTTTTATTGTAGTAGAAAATTTTAATCAAAAAAGGAATAATAAAAAATTAAAAGAAGCAAATTCTCAGATTACATATAAAGATGCTATTATGGTTGGAATATTTCAATTGTTAGCAGCCATCTTTCCAGGAACATCTCGTTCTGGAGCAACGATTATAGGTGGATTATTAATAGGATTATCAAGACCCAATGCAGCAGAATTCACTTTTTATTTAGCAATTCCTACTATGTTGGGGGCAAGTTTATTAAAGCTAGTTAAATTTGGATTTGCTTTTACGGGAATGGAACTTATTATTTTGTTAGTAGGAATGATAGTATCTTTCTTAGTATCTGTAGTTGTTATAAAATTTTTGATGAACTATATCAAAAAGCATGATTTTAAACCTTTTGGTTATTATAGGATTATTTTAGGAATCATTGTGTTAGCTTATTTTTGTTTTGTGAAATAAAAGTAATTTTGCTAGAATAAAACATGGAAGTAATATTTCATGTTTTTATTCATTTGAGATATATATTGAAAGTAGGTAAAAAATGAAATTTAATAGTGATAATTTATTGTTGTATGCTGTGACGAATCGTTCTTGGACAGGTAAGAAGACTTTGTATCAACAGATAGAAGAAGCTCTTATGGGTGGAGTTACTTGTGTGCAACTTAGGGAAAAAAATTTGGAAGAAGAAGCCTTTTTAGCAGAGGCTGTAAAAATAAAAGAATTATGCCATACTTATCAAGTACCATTTTTGGTAAATGATAATGTTAAAGTTGCTATAGCATGCAAGGCAGACGGTGTTCATGTGGGACAAAGTGACCATCCTGTTAGTGAGATTAGAAAAATGGTTGGAGATGATTTTATCATTGGTGCAACCGCTAAAACGATAGAACAAGCACAAAAAGCTGAAAGAGATGGTGCAAATTATCTTGGTGTGGGAGCTATTTTTCCATCACCTACCAAAAAGGATGCGATTCGTATCACAAGTAAGCAATTAAAAGAAATATGCGATTCTGTTTCTATTCCTGCTGTTGCAATTGGTGGTATTAATCTTTCTAATATGGCTGAAATTTCGGGGTGTGGTATGAAGGGAATTGCCGTTGTGTCAGCGATATTTGCGGCAGATAATATAAAAATAGCGACACAAGAATTAAAAAAGAAGATAAGTCTTATGATAGAAGAAAAAAAGAGGTATGATTAAAATATTTTAATGTTTTAGATTATCTTTCAGGTATGATCTTTGTTCGCTCGCCAAATTTTCTTTAGCAAATTCTAAGTGAAATGCTTTCTATAATAGAATAAGAGGGCGTCCTAAAATAGGAACCCGAGAACCAGAAAATCCAGTCAATGAGAGTTGGATTTTTTGGTATAAAAATCTAGGAAGTAATTGCTACTCTCCAAAAGTGATGTTAAAAATATTGATGTATGAATATATAAGAAAAAGATATTCATCAAGGCAGATAGCAGAAGCAGCACAATGTGATATAAAATTCATATGGCTAGCAGGAGGAAATAAACCAACAAGAAATGTAATAAAATCCTTTAGAAAAGACAAAATGAAAATTATAATGGAGAAAGAAGACCATATGAGAAATGGACAGTTAAAACCAGACTACAATATTCAAGAATGAAATATAATTGGAAAATATGGAATATAAAGAAATTAATGATAGATTCAAAATAAAAGTGAGTGTACAAAGGCACAAGGAAATGCTCAAATCAGATTTAATAAAAAGTTATAGCAATTAAAGAATGTAGCAAAAAGAAATTTAAAGTCTAAAAAAGGACTAGAAATGAGAGCAAAAAGAGCAGAATATTCAGAGGACATTTTTGGACAAATCAAATGAAATATGGACTTCGAGCGATTTTTGCTTAGAGGCTTAGATATAATCGATCATGAATGGGGACTATTATGTTTTGCATTAAATATAAAAAGAATGAACAAAAAAGATATAGAAAAATTAAAAGAAGAAGCAATGGCAAAGGTTATTCTATCATTGAAAAAATTGTAAAATTTTCATACAAAAAACCCAACTCTTATCGAGCTGGATTTTCTGTTTTTCGGATTCCTATTTTGGGACACCCTCTAATCTTGTTGGTTTCCCCAATTTATTATTCATAAAACCACATAAACTTTTAAAGTAAAAGGAAAAAGAATCAGAAAGAAAATATTTATGAAAAAAGATAAAAAGGTCATGCACTTTTCATTTTTGCAAAACATATATTGGATTATATGGAAAAAGTTTAAGTAGAAATAGAGAAACTTAAACCAGCAAAAATGGAGGTGCATTTATATTGCTATCGCTTTGTATGACAGGAATATTAGGTTTTTTAGAATTTCTAAAATCAGCCGTATTTGTTGTTCGGATATATTCAAGGGGCAGCCTTATTCCCAGAACCACTAACAGCAGAAGAAGAAAGAAATTGTTTAGAACAAATGGCAAAAGGGGATGAGGAGGCTAGAAATATTTTAATTGAACGAAACTTAAGATTAGTTGCTCATGTTGCTAAAAAATATAGTACAGCTAAAGTCGAACAAGATGATTTAATATCCATTGGAACGGTAGGTCTTATTAAAGGAATTAATAGTTTTAAGGTAGAAAAAGGAGCGAGGCTTTCAACCTACGTATCTCGATGTATCGACAATGAAATCTTAATGCATTTGAGAGCAACGAAGAAATTAGGAGCAGAAGTCTATCTAAATGAGCCAATTGGAAAAGATAAAGATGACAATGTAGTAACATTACAAGAAGTTTTAGAAAATAATGAGAGAAACATTGAAGAAGAAGTGGATATTAAAATGAAAATAAAATTATTAGGTCAGAAGATGAAAGAAATTTTGAAAGATAGAGAAAGGACAATTTTAGAATTGCGTTTTGGATTAGGAGGTCACAAACCAAAGACACAAAACGAAATAGCAACCATGATGGGAATTTCTCGTTCTTATGTGTCTCGTATTGAAACAAAAGCGATTGATAAATTAGCACAAGAAATAAAAGAATAGTTTTGTAAATTTATTGTGAAAAACTTTCCTGTGAAGAATATTTATGGTAAAATAGACAAAAATAATTTTAGGAGAGAAACATGCAAAGAACAAAATTAAAAGATAGAATATTACCAACCTATACAAAAGGAGAAGAAATTTTTAATATGACATCACACATTGTTGGGGCTGTTTTAGGGATTGTTGCAACAGTGTTATGCATTGCTTTTGCAGTGCTAAATAGTAATCTATATGGTATAGTAAGTGCAGCTATTTATGGGGGAACGATGATTCTTTTATATACCATGTCTAGTATTTACCATGGATTAAGTCCCCAAATTAATTCTAAAAAAGTATTTCAAGTATTAGACCATTGTTCCATATTTTTATTAATTGCAGGTTCTTATACACCTTTTGCTTTGTGTTCTATTAGAGAATATGATGCTTTATCTGGTTGGTTTATATTTAGTGTTATATGGGCATTGGCTATCTTAGGAATTGTATTAAATTCGATTGATATTAAAAAGTTTAAAGTATTTTCTATGATATGTTATTTGTTAATGGGATGGTGTATTCTTGTAAAAGCTAATGTATTACCACAATTATTAACAACAAAGGGAGTGATTCTTTTAGTGGCAGGAGGAATTGCCTATACCATTGGAGCCATTGTATATGGTTTCGGAAAGAAATATAAATATGCTCATTCCATTTTTCATTTGTTTATTTTATTGGGTAGTTTTCTGCAATTTTTATGCATATTACTATATGTCATGTAAAAAGAACAAAAGTGACATGATTGAAATATGATAATTTATATTTTAAAAAAGCAAAGAACTAAGATTTCTTTGCTTGCACAAACTCATTTTATTTTAACATTTTCAAAGAAAAAAAGCAAATGATAAAAAACATTCATTGAGTGAGATTTTTATAGGAAAATAAAGATAGATAAATGGAATAAGACAATTAAGAATAATTAAGAGATGTTTCTAGTTTGAAAATTAGCATAGGCTATGCTAAAATAAAAATAACTTAATAAGTAATTAAATTTACCCTGCATAGTACGTATAGGCAGAATTTTTAGAACCAACACACGATAAGAGGGGCCAACTCTCTGAATATGGCGTGCAAGCTCACATAATAGAGTGAGAAGCCCAGGAATATTTAGGTAGGCACCCACCTGTTTTTAGGAGCAGGTCCTTAAAAATTCAAGGCAACTGACGGCTAAGGCGGGGGATTTTTTTATGACAAAAAGAAGATTTTGGAGAGAGGCTGATTTTGGGTGATTTTTTCTTCTGTACTTAAAGGTATTGCTTATCTGTAGGCTATCTTCATGCTCGCACAGTTAAGGGCATCCCCAAAATCATCTTTGTTTTGAAAGTTAGTAATCCTCTAAATTATCCAAAGCCAAAATTGCCTTAGCATAAATCTTACAAGAAAGTAACAACTTATCAATGGCAATAAATTCATTGGTTTGATGACACATATCTTTGTCGCCAGGAAAATTAGCCCCAAAAGAAATACAATGATCAAAAGCACGAGCATAAGTAGCACCACCAATTGCAATTGGTTCTAGCTTAGAATGAGTCTCTTGATTATAAATATCACAAAGAGTTTTGACTAATTTATTTTCTTTCGAAATATATAAAGCAGGCTTGTAAGTGATGGTATCAAAATCAACATTTCGATAGGAACTCGTATGTTGAAAAAAGTGCTTCCCAATTTCAAGTATGTTCATCGTAACAGGAATACGTATATTCAATCCGATTTGCAATCCATTGTTTTTAAAATAAAAATCTCCAACATTTAAAGTTAATTTTCCGGATTTATCTTCAAAATTAATTCCTAAATCTTTTCCATCATATTGTGTGTTAATATAGGTGGCAAAAAAATCAAATAATTCTATTTTTATGTGATACCAATTGAATATTTTAGATAAGACAACAATTAATTGGGAAATACTATTTACCCCTAAATCTGGATGAGCAGCATGACTAGGAATTCCATAAGAGGTAAGTTTAATTTCTTCTTCGTCTATTTTGTAAATATCAATTTCAAAAGAGGTTTGTTCAATGATATCTTTTAAATTTTTGATAAAATCTTTCATCATTATTTTTTGAGAATTTAATTTTAAGAGGATGCTACACATTTTGGGTACAACATTAATGGGATTATCATAACTATTAATTTCTTTTATTACAATATCTTTTTCTAAGAAGGGAGAATAATCCATCTTTAAATAACTAGTTAAGATGGCTTTTTCAGAATAAATACAGGGAAAATCTGCATCTGGACTAAAGCCAATCGTAGGAGACTCTTCTTGCTTTTTGTAATAATCGATACATTTCCAATCGTTTTCTTCATTCAACCCTAAAATAAGTCGTACACGTTTATGTACATCACAGGTTTCCATGACTGCTTTCATGGCAAATAAAGAACTCATAACAGGTCCTTTATCATCAATAGCACCTCTACCATATATTTTATTGTCAGAAATGGTAGCACTAAAAGGAGGGTATTTCCAATCTTCTCCTTCAGGAACAACGTCAAGGTGACCAATAATTCCAATCAATTCCTCGCCTTTTCCAAATTCAATATAACCACAATAGCCATCTATATTTTTGGTTCGAAAACCTAAACTGTGTCCCAGTTCTAACATATATTCTAAGGCATCATTGATAGGCTCACCAAAGGGATGTTGCGGATTATCGGAATGAGAAATAACACTTGGTATTTGGATTAATTCTTGTGTTTTTTGAATCAATTCTTCCTTGTGCTTTTCAATGTAATTATCTATCATATAACCAGTCCTTTCTGTTATTTAATATTATATGTCTTTTTGCCAAGTTTATTATATAAATTTTTAATATTATAGTTACTGTTCAGACTTATGATTTATTTTCTTATGTGAAAGTTTAATATATTATTTTTTCATACCTTATAAAAAGGAATATTAATAACGCTGAACAGTAACTAATATATAACATAAATTAAACGAAAAAAAGAAAATAGGTTGACAAGATTTTAGAAAAAGAGATAAAATAAAACTATAAAATAAGAGAAAGGTGAGGGAGATTTTGGAACCATTAGAAAAACAAGAATTAGAACAAAAAGCAAGAAAAGTGAGAGAAGACATTATAGAAGAAGTATATTCTGCCAAATCAGGGCATCCAGGAGGTTCACTTTCCATAGCAGATATTTTAACCGTATTATATTTTAGAGAAATGAATATTCAGCCAGAAAATCCAGATTGGGAGGAAAGAGATAGATTTGTTTTATCAAAAGGACATTGTTCGCCAGCATTATATAGTTGTTTAGCCAATCGAGGATTTTTTCCAGTGGAGGATTTAAAAGGTTTTAGAAACATCAATAGTTATTTGCAAGGGCATCCCGATAAAAACAAAGTACCGGGAGTGGACATGACAACAGGTTCTCTAGGACAAGGCTTATCTGCTGCTAATGGTATGGCAATAGCAGGGAAAGTAGATAAAAAAGAGTATCGAGTTTATTGTGTCTTAGGAGACGGAGAAATCGAAGAAGGACAGATTTGGGAAGCAGCTATGGCAGCGAGTCAATATAAATTAGATAATCTATGTGTGATTGTTGACAACAATAATTTACAAATTGATGGAACGATTGAAGAAGTCATGAGTTCTTATCCGATTGATGAGAAATTTAGAAGCTTTGGTTTCCAAGTTATCAACATTGATGGGCATGACATAGAAGAAATCATAAAAGCATTTGAAGTAGCTAAAAACGTAAAAGGAAAACCAACTTGTATCATAGCCAAAACCACCAAAGGTAAAGGAATTACTTTTATGGAAAACCAAGCAGGTTGGCACGGAAAAGCACCAAATGAAGAACAATATCAGCAAGCCATGAAAGAAATGAGACAGGGGGGACAGGTTTAAATTGTCTCAAAAATCAGATAGAAAAATGTCGAAAAATAAATATCGAAAGCAATGGAAAGGTTGAATAAAAGATGATAGATATACACATTCATACGACACATTCAGATGGAACAAAAACCGTAGAAGAAATTTTAAAACAGGCAGAACAAATAGGATTGGATTATATATCCATAACAGACCATGAAAATTGTAAGGCTTACCGAGAAATAGAAGAAAAGAATTTAAAACAATATTATCATGGAACGCTAATACCAGGGGTAGAATTAAAAGCATGCTACAAAGGAAAAATTATTGATATATTGGGCTATGGAATCGATGTTAATAAAATTCAGAAATGGTCAGATGATTTTTACAAAGATAAAACACATGCTAAGATACAAACCAAATATTTAAAAAAGAGATATGATATATTTCAACAAATGGGATGTACGTTAACACCATATGAAGAACTTAATTGGGACCCAAATCATGATTGGGCCAACATTGTTATCTATGATGAAATAAAAAGTCATCCAGAAAACCAAGAAAAATGTCCAGAGGATTTATGGGAAAGTTTTGACAATTATAAGTATCGTTACTGTTATCGTGAAGATAGTATATTCTATATTGATAAATCAACCGATACGCCAAGTGTAGAAGAAGTAATAAAACAAATCCATCATGCAGGAGGTCTAGCATTTTTAGCACATGTTTATGTTTATAACTGGGCAAAAGACAAGAAAGCTTTAATCGATGATTTAATGTGTAATTATGCTTTTGATGGAATGGAATGTTATTACAGCGAATTTTCAGAAGAGCAAACCCAATATGTTTT
>CAOJZE010000070.1 GCA_948466095.1 uncultured Clostridium sp. | reverse complement strand
ATGGAGAAATGTAATATTTTTCCATATCCTATTGACTTTTGTCTAAAAACATATTATGATAAAAATATAATTTCAAAAAAGTTTATTTCAAAAATTTTATTCGAAAAAATCCAAAAAACAAGACAATAAGCAAGAGAGTGATATAAAAAATAGCACTTTACTATTGAATAAAACTTGACAAACACATTAAAATAAATTATAATGAGGAAGAAGGAATGGAATGAAATATATAACATATCAACAATATAGGAAATACCTAAAAAGCAAGAAAGTAATGGTATTAAAAGAAGAAGAAACAATTTATCGAACAGTAGAGGACAAAACTTATAGCAAAGAAGTTGTAAAAGAAATTGACAAAAGACATGACAAAATGTTTCGAAATGTTTTGAGTACAAAAAAAGAAATGGTAAATTTTTTAAATGATTTTCTTGATTTCAAGGAAAAACTAGAAGAAACACAAATAATACAATGTCCGACTGATTTTATAACAAGATTTTACAAAAGTAGACAATCGGATATTTTATATAGACTAAAAGATAAACCAGTATATTTTTTAATCGAGCATCAGAGTACAATCCATCCAGAAATGCTATTGAGAATATGGGAATATATAGGAGAAATTATTAGAAAAGAAACGATTAGGGAAAATACATATTTTAAAGGAAATAGTATATATCCTATTGTCATACCAATCATTATTTATACTGGTTTCCAAAAATGGAATCTTCCGACTAACTTTGACCAAAAGCAATATCAGTCTAAAAGCTACCAAGATTATGCTATCAGTTTATCCTACAATTTGATAACTATGCATGATTATACTTATGAAGAATTATTAAAGAAAAAAACTTTATTTAGTAGCATTATGATAATAGAGAAATGTAAAGATGAAGATGAAATCAATGAACAAATGAACAAAATTATAGAGATAATACAAGAACCAAAAGATAAAGAGGCTTTGTCCGAAATTATTGTTAATATAATAAGACCAATTGTAGGAACAGGGAAAGCAGAGATGATGTTAGAAAAAATAAATAAAAAGGAGGTACAAGATATGAGTCCATTTACAAAGTTTTTACTTGATTATAAGTATCAAGTATTAGAAGAAAGTGAGAAGGCAAAAAAAGAGAGTGAAAAATTAGGGATGGAAAGAGGCTTAGAAAAGGGTATAGAGAAAGGTATGGAAAAAGGTATGAAGAAGGGTATCAAACAAGGAATGAAACAGGGAATAAAAAAAGCAATACAAGAAACGGTAAAAAACATGTTACAATTTGGAGAGCCAGATGAAAAAATTATGAAATACATAGGAATAGACAAAAAAGAATTAGAAAATATTAAAGGTATGTTAATTCAGTAGTAACGTCATATGCAATGGGGAAAATAAGGACATCATCTACGTCCCCATGTCCCTATTTTTTCAAATAAACTTTTTGAACATATAATTTATTAGCAAAAGACTGCACAACATTTCTAAGAATATATTGTTCTTCTGATAATTTACTATTTTTCACATAATTTTTTTCGGCAAAAACAATGCGAATGGCTTTTTCGAGTTCGGAACAAAAACGATTATAAGCCAATTCAGTAGGAGAGGTCTCGATGGCTAAATCAATTAATTTTTTGATATCATTCATACTATAAACCTGTTTCAAAACAAAAATAACAAACAAAGAAGCGATATGTTCTTTATTGTATTTTTTGTTAATCGGAGGTTTGATAACACTATGTTTTACATAGTTATTAATCATGGTTTTTGTTATAATTTTATCTTCTTTTTCATTATCACTTTTAATATAACCAGCTAAATATTGCTCTAATAAAGAAACTAACTGGTCTATGTATAAATCGATAGTAGGAAGCTCATTCCATCTAGGTAAATGAAAATCTTTTATTTCTGCATTCATCATAAATCACCTTTTTATTTACATTATAAATTTAATATATTTTTTGTGAAGTGCCAAATCGGGGGGACCAACAAGTTACAGTCTGTTATGAAATTACAGACTGTTCGAAGTTGGGAGGCACAAGGAAAAAATATATTAAATTTTTAAGTATCATATCATGTTTTGAATACATAGTCAATCACTTGACAGGATAATAGGTATATGTTAATCTAGTAATGAATACTAGATTAAGGGAAAGAGGTTGAAAAACAATTACAATTTTGGCTGTGTGAAATGTGATTATTTTTGAACTGGATTTATGCCTTGAGAAAGGACTGGGACTAATTATGGGAAGAGAAAAATATTTTGAAGCCACAGAATTTGAGAACGTTAAGGAGCTTATCTATCATACCGTAGAAAAATATAAGGAAAAAACAGCTTTTACCATCAAACACAAAAAAGAAAAAGAGGTTTCTTATGAGGAAATAAGTTACACACAATTGTTACAAGAAGTGAATCAATTAGGAACCAAATTTTACAACTTAGGATACCAAAATAAAAGACTTGCTATTGTAGGAAGAAATTGCTATGAATGGGTTATCACACATTTGGCAAATTTATTAGGTGGCATTCTTAGCATTCCATTGGATAAAGAATTACAAGTAGATGAATTAGAAAGTTGTTTAGTAAGAAGTAAAGCAGATGTATTAGTATTTGATGAAAAATACTTAGAAAATATCGAAGAAATCAAAAAAAGAGGAAATGCTAACATAGAAAGTTATATTTGTATGACAGAGCAAGGAGGATATGTTTCTATTCCACAATTAAAACAAGAAGGAAAAGAAATTCTAGAAGCAGGGAATAACGAGTATATAGAAGCTAACATAGATAGTTATAAAATGAACATCTTATTATTCACATCTGGTACGACATCCAAATCGAAGGCAGTTATGCTTTCCCAAAACAATATTGCTTCTAATGTGTATAGTATACAATTAGTAGAAGATATTAGAAAAGAAGATGTCAATATAGCATTTTTACCATTTCATCATATTTTTGGTTCAACTTGTATGATTGTTATGCTTGCTTTTGGTGTAACAACTGTTTTTCCAGATGGGCTTCGTTATATTGCTCAAAATTTGAAAGAGTATAAAGTATCTGTTTTTGTAGGAGTTCCTCTATTGGTAGAAGCCATTTATAAGAGAATTGAGCAAGGGGTTGCGAAAAAAGGAAAAACAAAACTAGTGGCATTGGCTAAGAAAATTAGTAATTTACTGTTAAAGTTGCATATTGATGTAAGAAAGAAAGTGTTTCAAGAAATATTAGACGAATTAGGTGGGAGTTTACGATTTGTTATCTCTGGTGGAGCTCCTTTGGATAGACGAGTAGCACAAGGCTTCAATGAGCTAGGAATTAATGTGGTGCAAGGATATGGGCTAACAGAAACATCACCAGTTATCGCAGCTGAAAATTGTAAAAAGATAAAATATGGTTCGATTGGCTTTCCTATGGAGAATGTGCAATTAGAATTATATAACCAAGATGAGCAAGGCATTGGAGAAATTAGAGTCAAAGGTCCAAATGTCATGCTTGGCTATTATGAGAATGAGGAAGCAACCAATGAGGTGTTAAAAGATGGTTGGTTTTATACAGGAGATTTGGCATATTTTGATCAAGAAGGTTATTTGTTTTTGACAGGAAGAAAGAAGGATATGATTGTTCTGAAAAATGGTAAAAAAGTGTTTCCAGATGAATTGGAGACCTTGATTAATCGTCTAGATGAGGTGAGTGAATGTATCGTTTATGGCATGCCAGATAACAAGGATAAGAATGATATTAAACTTTCTGTTAAAGTGGTTTATGATACAGAAGTAGTGAAGAAAAAATATCCAGATTTGTCTCAAGAAGAACTAGAAGATGTGATTTGGCAAAAGATTAAGGAGATTAATAAGACATTTCCTCCTTATAAATATATTAAAAATATGATTTTGACAGAGGAAGAGTTAATTAAGACGACAACGAAGAAAGTCAAGAGAAATGAGGAGATTAAGAAACTTTTAAATGAAAATTAAGGTAGAAATTGACAAAAACAATAAATGATATAATAAAGCAATCCTAAAAAATAATTTAAATGTTTTTCGTTCCATTCATTTTTGCATAAATTCTAAATTGATTTTAGGGCACCCTTTCACGTCAAGCGTGAACAATTTCCCTAAAATCAATTAAGAATTTCTAACGCAATGAATGTCAATTCAAACGATTTTAAATTATTTTTTAGGATTGCTTTTTATTTGATTTAGTTTAGAATATAATTACTTATTTCATCAATAGAATCGTTAATTACTTTATCTCTTTCATAGCTAGTATTAATAAAAGGCAGATGATATTTTTTACATTCTCTTTCCAAATAATTACTTTCATCAATTTTCTTTTTTAGGTTTTCTAACAATTCATCATCTGTTAAAATTCTATTTTCTTCTCTCTTATCAAAAGTTCTCATTTCCTTCAACTTTTCTTGAGGAGATATATCAGGATAACCAACAAAGAAAATAGCACATTTATCGGTATTGATAAATTTTATATAATCTTCTGGTACAAGATGATAAGTATCTAATAATAATAGTTGTTCTTCACCTTCTATCATAGTATTGATAAAAGGAGCTAATTTTTTACTGACATTTATTATGGTATCAGCATGAGTGATACCTATTTTAGGAAAATTATTCTGAAAGCTCCTTATAATAGGGTCAAGTGGAATATGATTGTAATGAATCTTTTCGGAAAGACCATTACAAATCGTTGATTTTCCGACCTCTTGATATACCAGCTATGATGATGTGTTTCAATTTTTCCATTCTTAAAGTTCCTTTCTGAATCATTTATTTGTTAAATTTCTGTTATTTTCAAATTAAATTTATCCTCAAAAACTTTTTTCTTAGCAA
The DNA here is from genome assembly GCA_948466095.1 of uncultured Clostridium sp. Lineage (GTDB taxonomy): Bacteria > Bacillota > Clostridia > TANB77 > CAG-508 > CAG-269. The sequence goes on along the minus strand of CAOJZE010000070.1, from coordinate 4,600 downwards.
TATATTCTTTTGTCTTAACTCCTTTTACGTCTATGATTTCCGTCGAATTATCTTTATGAAAAACAATAAAATCAGCCTTATATTTTAATTTTGGTGCTAAAATAAAAGTAGGTTGTAGACAAAAACCATTAATTTCATTTCCTTGTAATCTTAGTTTTAATTCACAATAATAATCCGCTTCTTTCTGACTATCAAAAGTATGGCCATCAATCGAGACTTTATTAGCCCTATATTTACTCTTTCTAGTATTTCCATTTGTGAAATTCTTATAGTCATCAACTGTCCAATGCTCCATTTTAAGACACCCCTTATATTATTTTGTAATATTATATAGAAAAAAGAAGAAAAGTGCAATAAAAAATGATGCTTTTTCAAACCACCTATCAATCATTTAAACAATATATTCCATAAAATGTTTGCGAAATATAAATAGGTATGATATTATTTAAAAGAAAACATAAGTTACGAATAAAAAATAAGGAGAGAAAAATGGAAAGCGAGAAACTAAAGAGAAGAAAAATAATGCTAAGCAATAGTATAATCCCATATTTTATGGGATTATCAGATGATTTAATGTTTTTTATAGCAATCAATTCTTTATTTTTCACAGTAGTAAAAAATTTATCCACAGCAGAAATATCATTTTTAACAACTATTTCAAGTTTATCTTGTATATTACTACAAATACCATTTTTAAAAATAATACAGAAAATTGGAAACATACAATCCATTCGACTTGGTACCATCATGTTATTAACAAGTAGTATATTAATGACTTTTGGAGGAAATTATACCATTATTATGATAGGCAATATCATATATACAACAGCTTTTTTATTTAAAAAAATGGATAATGTTGTTTTAGAAAACAATTTAAAATATCTTCATAAAGAAGAGAATTATGCAAAAATACTAAGTAAATCGAAAATTATTTATTCAGTTATAACAACTATTATAGCGTTAGTAGTTGGAGGCATATTTGCGATTAACCACTACTTACCAATGTATTTATGCATAGGAACTTGTATCATTGATGTAATACTATCATTTTGCATTTATGACATAAACGAAAATAAAGAAACAATTGCTCAGACTACCAAAATAGAAAAAATCAAATTTTCTAAATTAGTACAAATTATTATCTTTTCTTTCGGATTATGCTATGCAACAATTAGTATTGGTCAGACTAATAGTAAATTATTTGTACAATATAATCTACAAGAACATTTTGAGGTAGGATTAACAGCTACTTATTTAGGATTCATCATCGTAACATCACGTATCGGCAGAATAGTAGGAAATTTAATATTTCGAAAAACATATGAAAAACTAAAAGATAAAATAAATTTATTATTACCAAGTATAGGAATGCTAGCATTTGTTTGCATCCTAGTAGGAAGCTATTTCCAGTCTGCTATTATCATAAAATTCCTATTCATGACAATTGGTTTTGATTTAATTTTAGCTATAAGGGATCCAATTGAAATATATGCAACTGATGTATTATTAAAAAATACAGAGACACATGAGCAACAAAAAGCAATCTCTTATTTACAATTATCAAAGAGAATAGGAGAGACTATAATTAGTTTATTATTTTCACTTTTATTACTTAAATTAGAATTGATATATGTAATCATTTGTTTATTCATCTTTTGCATGATAAGCTTGGGAGTAAATACCAAATTATACAAAATGATTTGTAAATAAAAGGTTATATGGTTCAAAATTTGCAACAATTGAATGAATAAAAGAAGAAAAAGGAGAAAGTGAATGAGTATTAATCCGGCTACAGTAGAAATACCAAAGTTTTTAAAAGAAATGTTAGAAGGACAATATGGAGAACAAGAGACAGAAAAAATATTACAAGGCTATCAAACTAAGAGAAATACTACTTTTCGTGTCAATACCTTAAAAAGTGGAGTTGAAGAAATTGAAACTGTTTTGAAAGACAAAAAAATAGAATATGAAACAGTAGTATGGAGCAAAGAAGCATTTATCTTAAAAAATGTTGAAGAAAAAGAAATTAGAAATTGGGAAATCTACCAAGAGGGAAAAATATATTTACAAAGTTTATCTTCTATGTTGCCACCCATTGTTTTACAACCAAAAGAAGGGGAGGACATATTAGATATGACAGCTGCACCAGGAGGAAAAACAACACAAATAGCAGCAATTACTAACAATAAAGCCAATATCACTGCATGTGAAATGAACAAAATTCGAGCAGAACGTTTGCAATATAATTTACAAAAACAAGGTGCTAATGCGTATGTCATGATACAAGATAGTAGAAAAATAGATGATTTTTTTTCGTTTGACCGAATTTTGTTAGATGCACCATGCAGTGGAAGTGGGACGATTCAATTGTATGGAGAAAGCCATAAACAGAATGATAAATTAGAAAAAAATTTTACCATTCAATTAATGGAAAAATCAGTAGAATCACAAACATTACTATTAAAAAAAGCAATTAACTTATTAAAACCAGGAAAAGAAATGGTGTATTCCACTTGTTCTATTTTATCCAATGAAAATGAAGAGATTCTTCGAAAAATACTAAAACAAGGAAATGCAGAAATTATACCAATTGAATTTGAAGGCATGAATCAGCTTCCGCTTCTTCCAACTAAAATACAAGGTACACTATGCGTATGTCCCAATGAATTTTATGAAGGCTTTTTCATTGCGAAAATTAAAAAATTGTGATGTGGGTACTTTGGGACAGGCACAAAGTACCCACTTGGGGACAGGTCTAAACTCTTAAGATAAGATGAGAGGAGAAAAATAATGAATGATATAAAAGACTATCCAAGACCACAATTTGTAAGAAAAGAATGGCAAAACTTAAATGGAGAGTGGAATTTTATTTTTGATGATAAAAGAGAAGGAGAATTAAAAGAGTATTTTTTACATTTTCCAAAAGTAAGTACAATTAATGTTCCTTTTACTTATGAGACGCAGTTAAGTGGAATAGAAGATGAGACGATTCATGAAGTGGTTTGGTATAACAGAAAAATAACAATCACAAAAGAACAATTACTGCAGAAAACAATTATTTTACATTTTGAAGGAAGCGACTATCTAACAAAAGTATGGATTAATGGTAATTACGTAGGAAAAAATATAGGTGGATATGCAAGATTTTCTTTTGCGATAGAAAGGTATATAGTAGAGGGAGAGAATGATATAACGGTAAAAGTAGAAGATTCGTTATCAAAAGACCAACCTAGAGGAAAACAAAGATATAAGAAGGAAAGTTGGAAATGTTGGTATGTTCAAACAACAGGAATATGGAAAACAGTATGGCTAGAATGGGTATCAAAAAAATATTTAAAAAGTGTTAAGTTACTACCCCAAAAAGATAAGATAAAGTTGATAATTGAAACAAATTTACTGGAAGAGGATTTTAAGAGACTAGACAATTATATAGAAACAGAAATATCATTTAGGGGAAAACTATTAAAAAAGACAAAGGTATTATTAGAGGAAAACTATCAAGAAATTGAAATGAACATCGTAAAAGAAGGAAGCAGAGAAACAATACAAAAATGGTCTATTAATTCTCCTAATTTATATGATATTAGTTACACATTATATTGCAATAACAATGTTGTTGATAGGGTAGCTTCTTATTTTGGTGTAAGGGATATAGAGATTCATGGAAATAGCATATTTTTAAATGGAGAGCCATTGTATTTAAAATTGATATTAGACCAAGGATATTGGAAAGAATCTCACTTAACACCGCCAAATGAAGAGGCTATTCTAAAAGATATAGATAGTGTTTTAGAATTAGGATTTAATGGAATTAGAAAACATCAAAAAGTAGAAGATGAAAGATTTTTGTATTGGTGTGATGTGAAAGGTGTGCTGGTTTGGAGTGAAATGGCAAACTGTTATGAATTTAATGATAATTCGCTAGAAAATTTTACAAAGGAATGGATAAAAGTTGTAAAACAAAATTATAACCATCCTTGTATCATGGCATGGGTGCCAATTAATGAATCATGGGGTGTACCTGAAATTAGTGTTTCCAAAAAACAGCAAAGTTTTGTTAATAGCCTATATTACCTAACAAAATCGATTGACCATACAAGACCAGTAATCTCAAATGATGGATGGGAGCATACGGTATCAGATATTATAACAATACATGATTATAAACAAGAGGAAGAATTACTAGAAAGAGAATATACAGATAAAAATAGGACGGTGCTAAATAACTTGAAAGAATATAATGGCAAACATAGATTATTTGCAAAGGGGTATCAGTACGAAGGTCAACCAGTTATTATGAGTGAATATGGTGGTATTGCAATCAATTCGGAAGAAGGTTGGGGATACGGAAAGCAAGTAAAAGATGAAAAAGAATTGCTCGATAGATTTAGTAAGCTTACAAAAGCAATCAATAGAATTCCTTATGTATCAGGATATTGCTATACACAATTAACAGATGTACAACAAGAAATAAATGGATTAATGAATGCAGAAAGAAGATACAAACTGGAGCCAAGTAGGATAAAGAAAATAAATGAAGAAAGTATAGATAATTGCGAAACTAAATAAAAAAATCAAAGAAACATAAAAAAGAAGAAAA
>CAOJZE010000069.1 GCA_948466095.1 uncultured Clostridium sp. | reverse complement strand
CAATCGAGAACCTAAAATAGAACCTAAAATTCATCTATGTATTTTTGAGTGTGCTTAACACTATATAGTTTTCTAGTGACGATGACATTTAGGGTAATACCTGTTCCCATCCCGAACACAGAAGTCAAGCCTAAGTGTGCCGAAAATACTTGCGGGTTACCCTGCTGGGAAGATAGGTTGTTGCTAGTTTTTTTATTTTGTAGATAATCATTTTAAATGGAAAGATAGACTAAGAATTAATAGAGACATTAATTTTTAGTCTATTTTTTTGAAAAAAATTTGATTTATTTAAACAATATGATAAAATATAATAGATAAAGATAATCTATAATATTAAAGGAGATTTTTATGGGGAAATATAGTCAAATATTAACATTAATTAAAGGAAGATTTGAAAGATATCAGACATATTATCAAATATTGGACATAAAACCATATAATGTTACAGATGAAATGGTAAAAGAAGCTTATGATAAAAAGTGTCAAGAAATGAATTTGTTTTTAAAAGATTGTGAACAAGCAAATGAGGAAGTAGAAGAAATAAGAGAAATCATGCAACTAGCAATTGATGATGCATATTCAGCATTAAAAGATGAAAATTCAAGAAAACATTATCAAGAACTATTAAATTATATAGAAAAACAAAAAGGGGAAGAAAGATAATGGCAAAAGTAACATGGAAACCAGGAACCTTTTTATACCCATTGCCAGCCGTCATGGTGAGTTGTGGGACAATGGAAAAATCAAACATTATAACAGTTGCATGGACAGGTATATTAAATACCAATCCAGCAACTGTCTATATATCTGTCCGTCCTACTAGATATTCTTACCAATTAATAAAAGAAAATGGAGAATTTGTCATTAATTTAACAACAAGACAGTTAGCAAGAGCAACTGATTGGTGTGGTGTAAAAACTGGAGCAAAGGTAGATAAATTTAAAGAAATGAAATTACATAAAGAAAAAGCTAATTTTGTAAAATGTCCAATGATTAAAGAAAGTCCTGTGTCAGTAGAGTGTAAAGTTAGAGAAATCAAAGAATTAGGCTCACATGATATGTTTGTAGCAGATGTATTGGCAATCCATGCAGATGAAAAATATATCGATGAAAAAGGTGGTTTTGATATTTCAAAATGCGATTTAATAGCTTATTCGAATGGACATTATTATAGTTTAGGAAAAAAGATAGGAAAATTTGGATTTTCTGTGCAAAAAAAGAGAAAAAGCCATTGACACAAGAGGAAAAAGGTGATACAATATTCAAGCGTATCATTATTACGAATATACGCTCACATCGTTTCAAAAAAAGTAATGTTAAAAAATACGGAGGTGTTTTCATATGGCAGCAAAAGGACCAAGAGAAAATATAACATTAGAATGTACAGAATGTAAAAGAAGAAATTACACAACTTCAAAAAACAAGAGAAATAATACAGATAGATTAGAAATTGTAAAGTATTGTAAATTCTGTAAAAAACGTACAACACACAAAGAAACTAAATAGTTAAAAAGCTATTTTAAGGAGGAAATAAAATGGCTAAAAAAGAAGCAAAGGCGAAAAAAGAAAATAGTAAAAACAAAAAAAGTTTTTTCAAAGACTTTAAAGCTGAATTAAAAAAAGTAAATTGGCCAACACCGAAACAATTATTAAACAATACGATAGCAGTAGTAACCATTGTATTAATTACAGTAGCAATTGTATTTGTATTAGATATAGCATTTGAAACTTTGAATAAACATGGCGTTGATAGAATAAAAGGAATCGTTGGAACGAATCAGTCTGTTTCAGAAGAAGCAACGGAACAGGATAGAGAAGGAGAAGCAACTGAAGAAAATTCTAACGAAGAAAACAATACAGAGAATAATACAGAAAACAAAGCAGAATAATTGAAAAAATAAAAGGAGGCTAACAATAAATGTCTCAAAAAGATTATGATAATGTAGCTAGATGGTATGTTGTACATACCTATTCTGGCTATGAAAATAAAGTAAAAGCAGATTTAGAGAAAACAATTAAAAATAGAGAGTTAGAAGATTTCTTTTTTGATATAATTGTTCCAATGGAGGAGCAAATTGAAATCAAAGATGGGAAAAGAAAGACGAATCTAAGAAAAGTTTTCCCTGGTTATGTATTAATTAAGATGATAGTAACAGAGGAATCTTGGTATATTGTAAGAAACACAAGAGGAGTTACTGGATTTGTGGGTTCTGGAACAGACCCAATTCCATTAACGGAAGATGAAATTAGGAATATGGGATTTGAAGATGTTCCAATTAATGTAGATTATGAAGTAAATGAACAAGTACAAGTTATGAATGGTCCATTTGAAGGATTTGTAGGTACCGTTCAAGAAATAAATACTGAAAAACATAAAGTAAAAGTTCTAGTATCTATGTTTGGAAGAGAAACACCAGTAGAATTAGAATTTTCACAAGTTCAGAAGATTAAATAAAAAATTAGTTAAAAGGGAGCACTAATTCATAAGGGAAGAGGGACATTCCTTAACCCAAATGGATAGAAGAAATGATAAGGCGTGTTCCATGTCAGAAAAAAGAGGAGGTGCCATTAGAATGGCAGAAAAAGAAATTTCAAATATTATTAAATTACAAATTGAAGCAGGAAAAGCATCACCAGCTCCACCAGTAGGACCAGCTTTAGGATCAAGTGGTGTTAATATCATGCAATTTGTGAAAGAATTCAATGATAAAACAGCAAATCAACCAGGAATGATTATACCAGTCGTTATTACTGTTTATAAAGATAAATCATTTAGTTTTATTACAAAAGTACCACCAGTAGCTGTATTAATTAAAAAAGCAATTAAGATTGAAAAAGGTTCAGGAAAGCCCAATATGGAAAAAGTTGCTAAAATAACAAAAGCTCAAGTGAAAGAAATTGCAGAACAAAAAATGCCAGACTTAAATGCTGCAACAATTGAAACAGCAATGAGTATGGTGGAAGGTACAGCTAGGTCTATGGGTGTTGTTGTTACAGAATAAAATAAGAATTGGGAGAGTAGAATATAAGAAGAGAAGCTCGTTAGAACCAAAGGAGGTAAAGAAAGATGAAAATGTCAAAAAGATACGCAGAAAGCGTAAAACTAGTTGATAAAACAAAAGAATATGAAGTAAAAGAAGCTTTAGAAATTATTGAAAAAATGCCAAAACCAAAATTTGATGAAACGGTTGAATTACATGTAAAATTAGGAGTAGATTCTAAACATGCCGATCAACAAGTTAGAGGTACCGTAGTACTTCCAAATGGTACTGGTAAAACACAAAAGGTATTAGTATTTGCTAAAGGACCAAAAGCAGAAGAAGCTGAAAAGGCAGGAGCTGACTTTGTGGGAGCAGAAGAATTAATACCAAAAATTCAAAATGATAACTGGTTTGATTATGATGTTGTAGTAGCAACTCCAGATATGATGGGTGTTGTAGGAAGATTAGGTAAAGTATTAGGACCAAAAGGATTAATGCCAAACCCTAAATCAGGAACTGTTACTATGGATGTAACAAAAGCAATTAGCGAAATCAAATCTGGTAAAGTAGAATATCGTTTAGATAAAACAAACATTATTCATTTAGGATTTGGAAAAGTTTCATTTGGAGCTGATAAATTATTAGAAAACTATGAAACAATTATGGAGGCTATTATAAAGGCAAAACCAGCAGCAGCAAAAGGTCAATACATTAAAAGTGTAGCAATCACAACAACAATGGGACCAGGCATTTATATTAATCAAAGGTAAAATTAAAATAGGGTAAACACTAGTTCATAACGATAGAGGACATTTCTTAGACCAAGTGGATAGACATAAAAGTAAGGTGTGTCCCCTAACAAATAAAAAGAAGCCAAAGACAGTAGGCAAAAACTTAAGTCCTACCGAGGTAAAAAGAAAAGTGTAATAGACACTCTTTATATCCTCGGAGGAATAAAGAGTGTTTTATATTTGTTTTTAATTTTTTAAAATAAACAACTATTTAGGAGGTGAAAAGAATAAATGGCAAGTGAAAAAATACTAAATCAAAAGAAGGAAGAAGTAAGTAAATTAGCAGGGCAAATGAAAGAAGCTAAATTAATACTTCTTACAGATTACAGAGGAATCAATGTAACAGATGATACAACTTTAAGAAGAGAACTAAGAAATGCAGGTGCAAAATATACAATTATAAAAAATAATATTATAAAAAGAGCATTGTCTGAATGTGGAATAGAAGGTTTAGAAGAAAAATTAGAAGGACCAACAGCAGTTGTTATGAGTTCAGAAGATTATTTAGAACCATCTAAAGTAATTTATAAGTTTAGTAAAGACAATGAATATTACACAATCAAAGGTGGAGTTGTTGATGGAAAAGTAATGACACCAGAGGAAATTATCACATTAGCAAAATTACCATCAAGAGAAACCTTATTATCAATGCTTGCAGGTGCATTACTTGGCAATATCTCAAAAGTTGCAGTTGCATTGGATCAAGTAAGAATACAAAAAGAAGAAGCTGGAGAAAAAGTAACTGTTTCAGTACCAGCAGAAGAGCCAGCAGTAGCTGAAGAAGCAAAGGCAGAACCAGAAGCTGAAACAACAGAAGAAGCGTAAGCTTCCAATATAATATGAAAATAGAGTGGTGAGCTTAAATCACTGAAATAGGAAAGGAAAGTGAATTAGAATGGAAAAAATAGAAAAATTAATTGAAGAAATAGATAGCTTAACCGTTGTTGAATTAGCAGATTTAGTGAAAGCTATCGAAGAGAAATATGGAGTATCTGCAGTAGTAGCAGCTGCACCAGTAGCAGGAGGAGCAGTAGCAGGAGGAGAAGCTGAAGAAAAATCAGCATTTGATGTAGTACTTAGCGAAGCAGGAGACCAAAAAATAAAAGTTATAAAAGTAGTTAGAGATGCTACAGGATTAGGATTAAAAGAAGCAAAAGAATTAGTAGATGGAGCACCAAAAACAGTTAAAGAGGGTGTTGCTAAGGAAGAAGCTGAAGAATTAAAAGCTAAATTTGCTGAAGTTGGAGCAGTAGTAGAATTAAAATAATGACAAAAAAAGGAAAACAAGCCATTTAAGGCTTGTTTTTTAGTGTATATAACCTTCTGGCTGTGCTGGTAGTAGCATAGGCTTAAGCTTTGTAGTAAAGCAACACCATTCATGATATAATATCAATATGTTTCGACGCATAATTGATAAAAATAAATTGGGATTGTCGCTATCAGCAATATGGTTTCTAACTCACAAGTAAATAATAGACCTAAGCGAAGAATGAGAAGATATAGAACTTTATCTAAACAAGCTATGAAAGAATATACAATGAAGAATGCTAATTCTAGTAGTTTTGATTGGTTTGAGGATGAAGAAGAAATGTAAGAATTTGAAATAAATCAATTTATAGTTATAAATCTTTTAATGCTTGATAAAGTGTATGTTTTATGATATAAATAGTTTAGCAAAAATTAATAAAGATGGGATAAAGAATATGGATAAAATTAAAGATTATCATCACTATAAAAAGAATTTCATAGACAAAAAAGACAGAGTCGCAAAATGTGAGATATATGTTGCTGAACTGCTATTAAATTCGGAAGTAAAAGAAAGTGAAAGAGAGAGCAGTACAATCTTTGAAATGAAACATCATCACAGTACAGCACAATTTGCAAGAATTTTGGCAAGAAGAAGAAATTTGCCAATAGATATTTGCACAATAGGAGCCTTAATACATGATATTTATGTTATAAAAACAGGAAAATATAAAAACCATGCACATGCAGGAGCCGAAATGATTAACGAAATATTAAACGAAATTCGGTGATTTTACTGATGAAGAAAGAAAACAAATATATAAAATAGTATATAACCATAGCGATAAAGATATATGGTCTGATGATCCATTTGAAGAATTTGGTAAGGATGTTGATGTTTTAGATTGTTTCTTATATCCAGATGGTTTTGGATATTATTTAAAATATAAATCATTAAAAGTGTTTTATCAATATGTAATAAGAGCAAAAAGATTGTGGAATGAGCTAGATATTCCAGAAGATAGAGAATTTCATGTTCTTGATAATTACAACGAAAATTGGTTAGACTTAAACTTTGAAATGGATAAACAAGAATTAATAAATATATTAAACAATAATACAGCACCAACATTTTGTTTTTACAAAACAAATGATAAATATAAAATATTTACAAATAAACTTAATTGGAAAAGTATGGATAAAAATAATGCTAAAAATGAAACTTTTGAAGAATTGCTAGAATTAAGTAATGAATTAGACGATATTATTTTAGTATGGTCGGCAATAGATTCTTATGAAATATTAAGTAAAACAAATTCACAAGATAGATTAAATGAATTAGGAATAAAACAGGAGGTTTAAATGATAAAAAATTTTAATAATGATGAATGGTATATCTGGGAGCAAAATGCTTGTCCAATGTTATTGGTTTTAACATTAAATCCAAGTTTTTATGATATGAAAGAATATTTTGGAAATTGTTTATTTAACACTATATGTCTTTTTGAACCAGATGAAAATGGAAATTATCAAGGTAAATGGATTTTGAGACCTGATGAAGGTGTGAGTTTTGGACAAAAGACTGTAGATATGCTATTGTGTCCACCATATAAAAATATGCACAGTGAAGCTATCAAGATAGCTACAGAAAGATTATTAAAAAAATCAAAAGAAATCCAATTTAATAAAGAGATAGAAAACTTAAATAATGAGCAAATATTAAAAATATTTAAAGAATTAGAAAAAATATATTATGATTATTATAAATTGGCAGCATTTATTGTTGAACCAGTTAGTTTTTATACGGAGCCAGTTTTAAATAAGTATATTAATAAATATATGAAAGACGAAGACAAAGGAAATGTAATTAGAAGTCTTTTTACAATAGACAAAGATTCTTTTACTATTGAAATACTAAAGCATTTAAAAGAGTGTAGTATTTTATTGAAAGAAGCATTACAATCAAATAATGATTTATATGATGAAATAAAGGATATTATGAATTATAATAACTTTGAAGAAAAAGCTACTAAATTAATTTTAAACGGTAATTGTGAAAATTTATTGAAAAAAGTAAAAGAACATTCTGATAATTATTACTGGAAAAAGAATAATTATTATTCTACGACTTATATAACTGAAGAAGATGTATTAAAAGAGCTTTTCAACAAAAATTCTTTTGATATTGATAATCCAGTTAGTTTCTATGAAGAGACAATAAGAAAAACAGAAAAAGCAAAGCAAGAACAACTTTCTCAAAAATCTAAATACTATGCTGAATTACCACAATATTATAGAAACATTGTAGATATAACTAATTTAAGTGCTGAAAGTGGAGATGATCGTAAAAAAATTGTTATGACAGCAAATTCAGCATTTGACAAGCTATTTGGAGTGATATCTAAAAATACAAATGTTCCAATTGATGATATTAAATTATTAATACCTCAAGAATTAGAATATTTTATAGAAGCACCACAAGAATATAAAGAAAGATTTGAAGAAAGAAAAAAATCTTTTCTTGTAATTCAGACTGATTTTGCATTAATGGATGAGATGATAGATATTCCACAAAATAAAGATGAAGAAACTATATTAAATTGGAAAATTAAGTCTATGAAAGAGCCATATATTGCAGAGGGAGAAGAAGTAGAAAAAGCTTTAAATAAATTGGATAGTAGAATAAATTTATTTGAGGGAACAAAAGGTAATATTAGTATATTACATGGAATTACAGCATTTTACAACAAAGATGAAAATGTAATTTTAGGAAAAGTAAAAGTTATAAAAGATCCTAAAAAAGAAAGTTTAGAGCAAGATGAAATATTGATTGCACCTTCTACTACACCAGATTATATTGAATTTATACATAAATGCAAAGCAATTATTACAGATTGGGGAGGGCAAACTTCACATGCTGCAATTGTTTCAAGAGAGATGAAAAAGCCATGTATAATAGGAACAAACTTTGCAACGACAATTTTAAAAAATGGTGATGAAATAAAAATAGATTTTAATAATGGAATGATAGAAAAAATTAATTAAAGGAGCCAGTTATGCAAATAAATCCAAAAATAAAATTATCAAACTTAGGTGGAAAAGCATATCAGTTAAATTTATTAAAAAGTGTTTGTACAGTTCCTGAATTTTTTACAGTATCTGTTGACGAAATAAATGAAATAGATGATATAAAAAACCAAGAAATTGTTTTAAGATATTTTCAAGACAGTAAATTTGACAAAGTTTCAGTTAGAAGTTCTGCAACAGTTGAAGATTCTACAGATAATAGCTTTGCTGGTATGTTTGATACAATTTTGAATGTGGATAAAAATAATTTAATATCTTCAATAAAAGAGGTATTAATATCTGCTAAAAGTGAAAGAGTTAAGGAATATTGCAAAATAAATAATATAGAGTTTGATGATATAAAAATGAATGTAGTTGTACAAAAAATGATAAATAGTAGAGTGTCAGGGGTATGCTTTTCTAAAACAAAAGAATCTGAAACTTCAATGCTTATGGAAGCATGCTTAGGATTAGGAGAAGCATTGGTAAGTGGAACTGTTACACCAGATACTTATTTTGTAAATAGAAGTGATGGAAACCTAGAAAAGCAAATAATCGGTTACCAAAAAACAATGTTGAAAAATTTAGAATATGAAGAAGTTCCATTTCATAAGAGAAATGCAAAAAAATTAAGTAATGATGAAATAAGAAAATTGGCAGAAATTGTTATAAAAATTGAAAAAGATTTAAACTATAAAGCAGTAGACATAGAATGGGCTTTTGAGGATGATAAATTATATATTTTACAAGCACGACCTTTTACGGGAATTAATGAATAAAGCTAAAAATAATTTGAATGTAATAAGAGTTCTTTTTACTTTTAGCTTTTACTCCAAATTGCTTATTGTATTCTTAACATACACTACAAGGAATTTATTTGCTTCTTCCATATTTGTAATATGATGAATTTTAAATTCTGTAATTAATCTATCATGTAAAGTATTCCATATCTTTCTTTAATAGAATAAAGTTCTTCTAATAAAACTTTAAAGTGGGAAACATTAACAGTATCATATTCAGGTAAATTTCTAATTTCTAAAATTTTTTGTTTTAGTTGTATGTCTAAGGTATGTTTAGGTTGTCTACCACAATTTCCATGTAACATAGAGGAAGGTCCAAATTTTCTATACCTCGCTTTCAATTTTTTTATATGACCTTCTGATAGACCTAAACGATTAGCAGCTTGTTTTACTGTCATTTTGCCTTCAATACAACATTTGATAACATTCTCTTTTAATTGTTCTTGTTTGTTCATTAAATATCTCATCTCCTTATCATTTCCAAAGGGTATCATTTTCATGAGATATTTTCTTAGGGTAATATTATCACAGATTAATTACATTAAAAATCTATAAATCTGTCAATAATTTTTGATTAGGACACCCTAAAACATTAAAATTATTTCAAGAATA
>CAOJZE010000068.1 GCA_948466095.1 uncultured Clostridium sp. | reverse complement strand
TTTTTTGACTATAATAAATTGATATATCTGACTCTCCTTCTTCTTTTGCTACAAGGTAATATGGATAATCCTCTAAATTGATATTTTTTTCTTTTGCTATTTGTTCTACATTTATATTATAACTTATTCCTTTGTATGTAAAATTCAAATTATTAATGTAACTATCTTCTCCTATACAAGAATTTGACATCCCTATACATAAAATTATAAATAATGTAAAAAACAAAATTCTTTTTAATTTCATAAAAACACCTCTTTTCACTTAAATTATATATTTGTGTTGAATTTTGTCAAGTATTTCATTGTAATTTCCAGTACTTTTCATCGACATAATTCGACATTTCTTTCTATTAAACAGTAACCTTTTTTGTGATTTTACATTTAACATTAAATATGAATTGATATAATAAAAACATCTTAATTTACATTTTACTGTATTTTAAGATGTCTTTTCTCTTAAATATTATTCATTTCTTCTAATAAATTCTTATATTTTATCAAAAACACAGACGTATCTTGTAAGTTCACAGCATTTTGTAGTTCGTTCAACATAATATACGCTTTGCTAATATTATACTGTTTCCTTGCGTCTATTTCTGTATTCGTTAATAATTTAGAATAACTATCAATTGCATTTTTCATATCCTTTGAAATCTCTTGCCAATTATCTGTATCTAATTTAGAATATGCCTTAAACACATTCAATTTTGTTTCTATTAAAGTTGTATATAATTCCTCTTGTCCAGAACTACGCAAAAATTTAGGTATATACTCATATACCTTTGTTAATTGCGATAACGTCTCCTCTTTTTTCTCATCTTTTACAACACCAGTCAATTTATCAATTTCTGTGTTAAAAGCCAAAACATCTTCTTGATTGATATTTAACTGATATAAATCTATCGTAATAGAAGGTAAGGATGTATATAGATTTTCTATTTCACTTTTCACACTATCCCAATTAATATCATCTGTATTGGTCAAAACACCTTTTGATTTTAATTCAAATTTTTTATTCTTTTCTTCGTCTTCGGTTTTTCCCTGACTTGAACTATCAGCAGCACCTTGCTCACCAGAGGATTGCCCGCCAGAACCTTCTCCTCCTGATGAACTACCTCCTCCAGAAGATTCTCCACCTGATGAACCTCCACCTGACTGGCTTTGAGACGAACTACCACCACTAGATTTTTGAGTTGTCTCTTTCGAAAGTTCACTTGTTACAATACCATAATTTCTAGATTCAATATGATTCATAGTGTTTAACAAATTAGCAATTTTGGTTTCCACAAATTTAATTTCCGAAAATGTTTTGTCTTTTTGTGTTTTGCCGTTATTTTTACTTGCATTTGTAAAAATGGTAAATGACAACACTGCCACAATGGCAAGCAACACAATATATCCTATTCTTTTCCACTTTTTCAAATTTTAAAACCTCCCTAATTTCCTTTTTTTCTAGTATTTACATTTTCCTTTTTCTTTATTCCATGAATAAATTTTATTCTATTTTTTTATACTAAGAACAACAGTGTCATGATTAAAATTTTTTGACCTTTTGATTAATTTTCATGCCACGTCCGTTGTTCGCTCGCGAAAATTACAAAGTAATTTTCTATGAAATACTTTCTAGGATAGTAAGTTCGGAGAACTTTCCTATCCTAGAACAAAGTATGTCATTAAAAATTAATTTTAGGAGATTTTATGTTGGTAAGAGTTAATTTATATAGTCAGAAAAAAGGTGAATTAAATCGATTTCTAAGTCATTTTTATAATACTGATTTTGACATAGAAGACCGCTCTAATTGGGAAAAGGAATATCAAAATCCGATCGAATTGGCTGAAATTATTGGTACCTTTATTGATAACTGCGAAGATTACACTTTAAGTATGTGGATTTGTTTAGATAAAGATGTCTTTCTTCATGTGACACAAGAAAATGCCGATGATATTATCAAATATTTATATGAGCGTTTTCCTTATTAAAAACTTGTGACAAGAGGGGCGTCCCTTTTTGGCAACTTCTACCATTGGCTTTGAATCTAACTAGGAAATAACTTGATATATTTAATGTTCCTAAAAAAGTTTATTTTATTTTTATGTATAACTACCACATCGCACAGTCTTTATAAAATAATGCATCATTTAATTTATATAATTTTTAACAGACTGTAAGCTTGTTGGTCCCTACGATTTGTTACAATATAAAAATAAAATAAACTTTTCTAATTAGAATATAATTAAAATGTCGTTGTTCCATCACTAAATTCAAAGCCAATGGTAGAAGTTGCCAAAAAGGGACGCCCCTCTTGTCACATTTTCCTTTCACTTTTCTATTATAATAGTAACTGGTCCATCATTTAAAAGACTGACCTTCATATCAGCACCAAAAATCCCTTTTTCTACATGAATATCATTTTTCTCACATTCAGAACAAAAGTATTCATATAATTCATTTGCCTGCTCTGGTTTGGCAGCTTCGGTAAAAGAAGGTCTATTACCTCCTGTACAATCTGCATATAGAGTAAATTGAGAAACTATTAATAATTCGCCACCTACATCCTTTAAGGCTAAATTCATTTTATCATTTTCGTCCGTAAATACTCGTAAATTACACAATTTTTTTACTAGATAATCTGCTTCTTCTTTCGTATCCTTATGGGTAACACCTAATAAAACCAAAAATCCCTTTTGTATGTTTCCTACTATTTTTCCTTCCACTTCTACTTGTGCATTTTTTACTCTTTGTACTACTATCTTCATTTTTTAATGAAAGAGTAAAGCCTTGCAAACTCTACTCTCTTCTCTCCTCTCTATTCTTATTGGTCGTCTTCTGCCAATTTGACATTAGATTCTATTTTTACGGTTTTTTCTAAATTAGATTTTTCTTCTTTTTTATCATCATCTTTTTGATTCTCTTTTTTGGCTTCTTTTTTTGTCTCTTTTTTACAAGTCTTCTCTTTTTTCTTTTTGTCTTTTACATCTTCCTCCAAATCTTCCTTTACTTTTTGTTTTTCTTTTTCCTTTTCTTCTTTCACTTCTGTATTTTCTAATGTTTCTAATATTTCTACCTCTTTTGCAGGCTCATCCGTTTGTTTTGCACCACAATTAGGACAGAATTTATCGTCTTTTTCAATTTCCTTATAACATTTTTTACATTGTGTTTTATCTTTTAATTCTAGGCATTGCTTTAATAAACTTTCTATTTCGTCACTTAAAACATCGATTCTTGTGCATTGCTCCTCTAAATCTTTTTTGATTGATATTTCCTCTTCTCTTACATGTCTTTCATATACTTTTTCACCAATTTCTTCGTAGATGCTATTAATTTGTGTTTTTAATTCCCCTATTTTGAATTTTAATTTTGTTTCTTTTGCTATTTTTCCAGTTTTATCAGCTGTTACTTTATAGGCTTCTGATGCTTTTTTCCCTAATTTATCTAAAAAATCCATTTCTATCTCTCCTTTTCTTTTGGGGACAGGTTTCTTTTGTCTCATATTTTTTGTCACTTTTTATCAATTCATGTTAATGTCTTGTTTCGACATTTTTCTATTTGATTTCTGAGACAATAGAAACCTGTCCCCAATTGTTTCATTCTTTTTTATTATTTGATTTTTCTTTGGTAATTATTCACTTTTTTTATCTCTTGTCATTAATTTTTTAACTGCTTCTTGTGGTTTTAAATTTTTATAAATCATTTGATAGGCTGTTTCTACCATTGGCATTTCAATTTGATGTCTTTTGCATAATTCATAAGCCACATCAATATTATCGATACTTTCAATTACCATTCCCACTTCTTTTTGTGCTTCTTCTAACGTTTTCCCTTTCCCAATTAATTTTCCTGCTCTTCGATTTCTACTATGCTCACTAAGACAAGTTACAATTAAATCACCTAAACCACTCAAGCCATAGAAAGTTTCTTGTTCTCCTCCTAACGCTACGCCCAATCTTGCTAATTCATTCAATCCTCTTGTAATTAAGGCAGCAAAAGTATTATCCCCTAATCCTATTCCTGCTGCTACCCCAGCACAAAAGGCAATGATATTTTTTAAAGCACCTCCTAGTTCCACACCTTTTACATCTTTTGAAGTATAAATTCTCATTTCTTCACACATAAAAGTATCTTGTATCTTTTTTAAAACTTCCTCGTGCTGGGAGGCTACTACTAAAACGGTCGGAATACTGCTAGATACTTCTTCTGCATGGCTTGGACCAGATAGTACTCCTACTTTAGCTGTTGGCAATTCTTCTAAAATCACTTCATCTAATGTTTTTAGACTTTCTTTTTCAAATCCTTTGGAACAGATAATGACTGGTTTATGTCCAACATATTGCTTGTATTGCTGAAAAGTTTCTCTTGTGAATTTTGAGGGTGTTACATGTAAAATAAATTCTGCTTCTTTTATTACTTCCTCAAACTGGCTAGAACAAGTTATATTTTTATCCACTACTAATCCTGGCAAGAATTTGCATTTTCTTTCTTCATTGATTAATCTTTTTTCTTCTTCATCAAAAGACCATATTTTGATTTCATTTCCTTGTTTCGCTAAATGGGTGGCTAGTGCTACTCCCCAACTTCCACTTCCTATAATTGCTATTTTACTCATCATTTTCTCTCCCATCTCTTTCTTATCACTGGCTTTTATTTTCTCTTTTCTTAAAAGTCTATATATTTTTTATGAGTAACAATTCGGTGATATCAACAAGATTACAGTCTGTTAGCAATTACAGCCTGTTCACAGTTGGGAATTACAAATAAAAAATACATAAACTTTTAATAAAAATCAATCGGTTGCTCTTATTTTTTGAAACTCAATTTATTTTCTGTTCCATTTAATAATCTTTTGATATTACTTCTATGATTATATAACACAATTACCGCTAAAATAACACTATAAATAAAATAAGTATTTCCGCTTTTACTTTCTGTTAGTACTGTATAACTATCATTTATAAATAATGTTAAAACTGGGAATAAAATAGCTGCCGCACAAGAACCCAGTGAAACCATTCTTGTTAATATAATTAAAACCAAAGCAAATACCAAACAAATTAGTCCAATTTTCCAATTACTCATTAATAAAATTCCAATCGAAGTAGCAACTCCCTTTCCTCCTTTGAATCCAAAGAATATAGGAAAAGTATGCCCTATCACAACGGCAATTCCAGCAATCTGAAGTAACAATTCTTGATTGGTTTCTTTCATGATATTACCAATTATCATGGAAATAGCTATTGCTACAATTCCTTTTGCTATATCACATAATAATGTTATCACTGCTGCTTTTTTTCCTACTGAACGTAACATATTGGTTGTTCCTGCATTTCCGCTTCCTTTTTCTCTCACATCAAATCCTGCTATTTTTTTACTAATCATAACAGAAAAATTTACACTTCCTATACAATAGGCAATGATTGCCATAATTATATATTCTATCATCTCTTGTTCCTCCTTTGCTATGCTGGGACTCGAGGGACGTTCCTTAAAATCCCTGTTTTAGGAACTAAGGGACAGCCCTTTGTCCAAATTCTTTAAGGAGTGTCCCCCTTATCCCTAAAAGTGGGATTTTAAGGAACGTCCCTCTAATCCCCTTCGAATCTCGCTAAACATCTTTTTCATTCTTCTCTCTTACCATAATTCTAACTGGCGTCCCCTCTAAACCAAACTCTTTTCTAATTTGATTCACTAAATATCGTTCATAAGAAAAATGAAATAACTCTTTATTGTTCACAAAAATAACAAATGTTGGTGGCTTGGTAGAAGCCTGCGTGCCATAATAAATTTTTAATCTTTTTCCTTTATCTGTTGGCGGTTGCACAATGGCAATTGCTTCATTAATGACTTGATTTAAAATAGAAGTCGTAACTCTCATTGCATTTTGTTCTGCTACATGATTGATTAAATCAAACAATTTTGTGACTCTTTGTCCCGTTTTGGCTGATATAAATATGATAGGGGCATAGGATAAATATTTTAGCCTATCATATACTTCCTTTTTGTATTTTTCTAGCGTTCCTGTTTCTTTTTCTACAGCATCCCATTTATTGACAACAATAATAACTCCTTTTCCCGCTTCGTGTGCTTCTCCTGCTATTTTAGCATCTTGGTCTGTTACGCCTTCGGTTGCATCTATCATCATTAAACACACATCTGCTCTCTCAATCGCCAATAAAGTTCTCATAATACTAAATTTTTCAATGGATTCTTTGACCTTGCTTTTCCTTCGAACTCCTGCTGTATCGATTAAAGTATATTTCCCTTTTTCATTCTCAAATTTGGTATCAATCGCATCACGAGTCGTTCCAGCAATATCACTAACAATCGCTCTATTTTCTCCTAAAATCTTATTAATCAAAGAAGATTTCCCTACATTTGGCTTTCCGATGACAGCTACCTTAATGATATTACTTTCTTGTTCATTTTCTATTTTAGGTGGAAAACTTTCATATATCTTATCTAAAACATCTCCCACACCAATCGCATTGGTTGCAGAAATAGGATAAGGGTCTCCTATTCCTAAATTGTAAAATTCATAAGCCTCTTGTTTATCTTTCTCAAAATTATCTGCTTTATTACATACTAAAACAATTGGCTTTTTCGATTTTTTTAACATTAAAGCAATTTCTCTGTCAGCAGCTGTTACCCCTTGTCTAATATCTGTCAAAAACAAAATAACATCTGCCATTGCTATGGCTAAATTCGCTTGTTCTCTCATTTGTGATAAAATAATATCTTCGGAATCTGGTTCAATACCACCAGTATCAATTAAGGTGAAATCTCTCCCTCTCCAATTTGTCTCTGCATAAATTCTATCTCTGGTCACACCTGGTGTATCTTGTACTATCGAAATTCTGCTTCCCACTAAATAATTGAAAAAAGTTGATTTCCCTACATTTGGTTTTCCGTATGATTGCTACAATTGGTTTCATTTGGTTATTTCTGGGACAGGCACCAATAATCCCTTTTGGCTACTTCAGGTTGCCTCTTCCCTTCTCCTTTCTTTTTCATACCTACAGTATATCTTCATATGTGATTTTTTCTTACTATATCACATAGCTTTACAAAAATCAATGTAAAAAAGCTATTTATGAAACAAAGAAAAATCCCTCATCACGAGGGAAATTTCTAAAATCCAGAACAGTTCATCATTTTTCATCGCCTATGCTTTACAATTCTTCAATTGTTCTGGAATGAAACCCGGATACATCAGCCGTTTAATAAAAATTATAGTAGCTATTGCTGCTACAGATTCCGACAATTCTTTTAGAGGACACTCGCCCTTTAGACATCTCAAAAGCTCCTGTTTAGAAAAGTCGTCCAATTCATTAATTTCCGAAAAATCTGAAATCTCTTTCATGAAATCACACTTTCTACCTAAATTCATAGGATTTAAAATCTATCAACAGTTTCTTTATTCTATTATAACATATTCACTATATTTTTGCAATTCCACCGATAATTTTACTATCTTGTGTAGAAGCTAATAATTTAGCCCCTCCGGAAATAACAACCATATCATCTTTTTCCAAAATACCCTTTTGTTTTAATTTTTCAATTCCTTCTTCTACGATGTCATTAATAACATCTTTCTTTTCCACAAAGATTGGTGTTACATTCCATACAATAGCTAATTGATTATAAGTTCTTCTATTATCTGTAATAGCTAAAATTGGGCATCCTACTCCTAATCCAGCCAATCTTCTTGCTGAATCTCCTGTATTGGTATAACATACAATCGCATCTGCATTTATGTTCATTGCCATAACTGCTGTTGCATAAGAAATTTTGCTTTCAAGTGTTTCCATTGGAACTTCTTTACTCTTAAATCTCTTCCAATAATCAATATCTCTTTCCACTCTATTAGCTATTTTTACCATGGTTTCAACACATTCAACTGGATATTTTCCCATAGCACATTCTCCTGATAACATAACCGCACTTGTTCTGTCGTAAATAGCATTCGCTACGTCACTTGCTTCTGCTCTGGTTGGTAATGGATTGAATGTCATAGATTCTAGCATTTGTGTTGCTGTGATAGCTGGTTTACTTGCTTTATTTGATAATTTGATAAATCTTTTTTGCATAACTGGTGGTTCTGTAAAATCTGTTTCAGTTGCCATATCGCCACGAGCAATCATTTGAACATCTGCATTTTCAACAATTTCTTCCATATGTTCTAGACCTTCAACATTTTCTACTTTTGTAATAATTTTAATATCTTTTCCACCATTTTCATCTAATACTTTTCTTACTTGGTCAATGTCATCTTTGTTTCTGGCAAATGACATAGCAACATAATCATAATCATGCTCACAAGCTGTTTTTAAGTCATCAATATCTTTTTGTTTTAAAGCTGGTAAACGTACTGCTGTTCCTGGTAAGTTAATGGTTTTTCTACTACCTAATCCATTTCCATGTACGACAGTACATACAATGTCTTTATCCACAATTTCATCAATTACTAATTCGATGGCTCCATCATCAATTAAAACCTTGCTTCCTGGTTTTACATCTTTGTACAATTCTTTATAAGATACAGATACTTTGTCTTTGTCTCCTACAATATCTTCATTTACCAATGTAAATTTTTGACCATCTTCTAATTTGATTTTCTCGTTTTTTCCAGTTACTAACATTCCTGTTCTGATTTCTGGTCCTTGCATATCTAATAATAAAGAAATTGGTATATCAAGTTCTTTTCTTAATCTAATAACCTCTTCTGTTTTTTCTGATTGTTCATCCCAACTACCATGTGAATAATTAATTCTTGTAACATTTAATCCTGCTTCAAATAACTCCTTTAATTTGTATTCACTAGCTGGTCCTATTGTTCCAACAATTTTTGTTTTTCTTAAATTCTTTTTCATTTTGATTTTCCTTCCTTTCTTGAGGTCTCGATAATCCTCTTTTTATTAAAACCGTTTTTTATTATACCACAACCAATTTACAAAATTCAACATTTTTTGGTAACTTTTTCGATTTCCTAGATAATTTTGGGGAGATGGGGACGTAGATAATGTCCTCTAATATTTTAGGAGGGACATTATCTACGTCCCCATGTCCTATGTCCTAAGTTCAATGATAGCATGTAATATTTTTTCATCTTCACTTTGCATGACTACTATATGCCTATTGTCTTCATAAGCATATTTACAAACAACAGTGTCACCCAGTTTTATTTCCTTTTTATACATAATTCGTATTTCATCAAAAGGTCTGTGGTTATAGATTTCTTCTGGCAAAGCTTCATAGGCTAAATCTAGATAATATAAATTATGCATATGCCCAATTACATCTATATCTTTTCTTTTTGTTTGATATATTATACTACTTTTATAATTAGTCGGTGCTTTTATTTTCTCAATTTCTTTTTCTAGAAAAACTGATTTCTCTGTTTCTGACTCATATTGATTAGCCATTGTCTCTTCAATTTTAGCAATCTTTCTGGTCTGATTATTGATTAATAACCATTTGGAAGATGCTATGACACAAAGATTATGATTTTCATCATATATTTCAAAATCTCGATAGGCATAACATTTGATGATATATCTTGACCATGTGTGTATATCTAAAGTTTGTCCATATTCTGGTCTTTTTATTACTTTTACTTTCCAGTCTAATAATAGCCATGTTAAATGAGTAGTGTCTGAAGTATTTATGCCATATCCAACAGAATCTGAATGATAAGAGGCTACATCTTCTAAATATTCTAGTATGGCTTTATTACTTACTTGTTTTCCTTTCCAGACATCTTTTAATCCTACTTTCAATTTTTCTTGGTAAATCATTTTTCTTCCTTTCTTTTTTTTAGTTCACAATCTCCCTTCGCTCGATTGCGTAAGTTATCCGTAACTCACTCCGTTCG